>JBKPLV010000131.1:0-10136 GCA_046731795.1 Actinomycetota bacterium
TCCACTCTGATCCTCTCCACGACGAACGGCACCCGGGCGGTCGTCGCAGCCGCGAGGCGCTGTGAGCGCGTGTACGTCGCCTCGCTCGTCAACCTCGCGGCCGTCGTGGCGGCGGCGCGCCAGGCCGGCGGCGACGTGCTCGTGGTCTGCGCGGGCGTCCAGGGAACGCTGGCGCTCGACGATGCGTTCGTCGCGGGCCGGATCGTCGAGCTCCTCGGCTGGGAGCGCACCGACGCCGCGGAAGCTGCGGCTCGCCTCGTGACGACGTGGAGCGGCGCCGAAGAGGCGCTGCGCGCCTCGAAGAGCGGCCGCAATCTCATGCAGAACGCGCCGCACCTCGAGGAGGACATCGCGTTCTGCGCACGTGAGAGTGTCCTCGACGTCGTGCCGCGACTCGTGACGCTGCACGAGACGGCAGCGGAGATTGCACTGTGATCGTGAACCGCGACCCGAAGGCGCGCGGGCCGTATACGGCTTTCGCGGACGTGGCCGCTGCGTACGAGCGCGGCCGCCCCGGCTATCCGGACGGGGCCGTGCGCTGGCTCGTCGGTGACGAGCCGTGCGACGTCGCCGACGTCGGCGCAGGAACGGGGAAGCTCACGCGTGCCCTCGTGGCTCACGGACATCGTGTCGTCGCGGTCGAGCCGCTCGACGCGATGCGGACTGAGCTCGCCTCGGCGGTTCCGGGCGTGCGTGCGCTCGCAGGCCGCGCGGAGTCGATCCCGCTCCCGGATGCCGCTGCGGACGTCGTCACGTCGGCGCAGGCATTCCACTGGTTCGACCATGCGCGAGCGCTGCCCGAGATCGCGCGCGTCCTGAGGCCCGGCGGTCGGCTCGCGCTCGTGTGGAACTCGCGCGACGACCGCGACTCCTGGATGGCGCGGCTGAGCGCGATTATCGGGAACGAGACGGTCCAGGAGACCGATGTCGTCCCGGTGCTGGATGCGAGCGGCCTCTTCGGCTCGGTGGAGACCGCGTCGTTCGCGTTCGAGCAGGAGCTCGATCGCGACGGCCTCCTCGATCTCGTTCTGTCGCGGAGCTATCTCGCCAAGCTCGCGCGGCCCGAGCGGCAACCAGTTCTCGACGCGGTCGGAGAGTTGTACGACGAGACGGCGACCGCCGACGGCGTTCGGCTCGCCTACGTCACCCAGTGCTTCCGTGCGTCGAGAGGGACGGGTTGATTGACCGATCGCCTTCCACGCAGACTCCTGCACCTCGAGGGTCTCGCGATTCTCGTCGGCTCGCTGGTCCTCTATTTCCACGCCGGTTACGGCTGGCTCCTGCTCGTCGTGCTCTTCCGCTTGCGCATATCGGGCTCGATCGCATGCTCGGGTACGGGCTGAAGTACCCGACCGGGTCCAAGGACACGCACCTGGGTCGGGTCTAGTTCGCTGGAAACTCGCGGTGGACGGCCTCGATGTTGTTGCCGTCGGGGTCGAGCACGTAGCCCGCGTAGTAGCGGCCGCCGTACTCGGAGCTGTACTGCTCCCGCACGCCCGGGGCTCCGTTGTCGCGACCTCCTGCCTCGAGGCCCGCGCGGTGGAACGAGTCCACCTGGTCCCGTGATTCCGCGACGAAGGCGACGTGCACGGGGCCGCTCGTGTACGGCTCGCCGTCCGTGACGACCAGGTTCGCGAACTGCGCGCCGTTGTCGCCGTCCCAAACGGCCGGGATGCCGAGGGGCTCGAGGAGAGCCCGGTAGAAGGCGACGCTCGCCGCGGCATCCTTCACCCGGATGTGGACGTGGTCGAAGACGATCCGTGTCCAGTCCCAGTCGGTGCTCATCGCTGGCTCCTCTCGTCAGTCGGGGAAGGAGTCGAGATCGTGCCGCACGCGCTCGACGACTGCAGTGTCGACGTTTCTCCCCGTCAGGACGAGGACGACCGGGCCCTCCGGCCCGAGGTCCGTCGTCGACCGCAGCGCGGCCAGAGTCGCTGCCGCCGACGGCTCGACGGGCACGTCCGCGTCGTGGCACGCTACGAGCGCGGCGGCGATGTCCCGTTCCGAGACCTGCACCATGCGGTCGACAGCGGAGGCCAGCCGCTCGACCGCGAGCGGGATTGCGACGCGCACGGCCATCCCGTCCGCGATCGTGGTGCGAGCTGGCACCTCGACCGCTCGCCCGGCGGCATAGCTCGCGGCCATGACGGGCATCTCGCGCGCGACGACGCCGATGTGTGTCACCGTGGACGGCGCGTCCGCGAGCGCCGCGCCGACGCCACCTGCAAGCGCCCCGTTGCCGATCGGTGTCACGACCGCGACCGGCGTGGCCCGGCTCTGCTCGAGGATCTCCTCGCCGATCGCTCCATACGCCTCGTACTGCAGCGGCTCGGCGCCGTCCTCGAAGAACCGGGTTCGTGACTCGTCCGCGAATGCACGGGCGGCGTCTTTCGCCTCGTCGAGGTCGCTGCCCACGACGCGGATGTCGGCGCCGACCCGGTCGAGGCTCGCGAGCTTCGGCCCGGCCGCGCCCGGTGGCACGAACACGATCGCGCGGATGCCGGTCTTCCGGCATGCCCACGCCACGGCAGCACCGTGGTTGCCCGTGGAAGCCGTGACGACGGCGTCGTGCCCGCCGCGAGCGAGATCCTCGACGACCGGAAGCGCGCCGCGCCACTTGAACACGCCGAGCTCGTGTACGTCCTCCCGCTTCAGCCACAGGTCCTCGTGCCCCGTGAATTCGCAGAGAGCTCCGGGTGCACGCTCTAGAGGTGTTGGCAGCGTCACGAAGGCTGACGTTAGCTTTCCGCTTGACAGGGGAACACATGTTCGTATAGAACATCTGTTCCCATGATCGCGTGCCTCCTCATACCCGGGTTCGAGCTGAGAGCGGCGCTGCGTGCACGTCCGCGCCTCGCACTCGTTCCTGCTGCGCTGTCTCCCGAAGCAGGAGAGGAGCCGCTGCTGGGTCCGGTCACGGCGGCCGCGGAGGCGGCCGGCGTCAAGCCCGGGATGCGGCTCGGCGAGGCGCTCGCGACGTGTCCGTCGCTCGTCCTCGTCGATCGCGATCCGGCAACGGTCGAACGGGAGTGGGAGGGTGTTCTCCGGCGCCTCGAGGACGCCGGCTTCGCGGTCGAGCCGGCCGAGCAGGGAGCGGTCGTGTTCGAGACACGCGGCGTCGAGCGCCTCTACGGAGGCGTGCAGCCGGCGCTCGAGCGCGCGCTCGCCGCTGTCGGATCGACGTGGGATCCGCGAATAGGAGCGGCCGGGCGGCGCTTCACCGCCCTCGCGGCAGCGAGCGTCGCCCGGCCGGGCCAGATCCTGCTGGTGGCGGCGCAGGAGGAGCAGGAGTTCCTCGAGCCGCTCCCGCTCTCGCTCCTGCCGATGACGCCGAACCGCTACGCAGAGCTCGAGGGGCTCGGTCTGCGCTCGCTGGGAGAGCTGGCGCGGCTGCCGAGCGGAGCCGTTGCGGAGCGGCTGGGGGTGGAGGGGAGGACTGCGTGGCGGCTCGCCCGCGGTGGGCGCCGGGCACGCGTGCGCGGGCGCAAGCCCGCCTCGGAGCTCGTCGAGGCGCTTGCCTTCCCCGAGGCGATCGCGAACGAGCTCACGCTGCGACGGGCGCTCGGCTCCCTCCTCGAGCGGCTGCTCGCGCGTCCAGAACGGGCCGGGCGGCCGTTTCGAAAACTCGCGCTGGTCGCCCGGCTCGTCGACGGCGGCTCGTGGCGGCGAGTGACGACGCTGCGCGACGCGACGGCCGAGGTGCCGCGGCTCCGTGCGGCGCTCGGGTCGAAGCTGCAGGAGCTCCCGGCGCCGATCGTCGAGCTCCGGCTCGAGGCGGTCGAGCTCGCGGAGCACACGGGGCAGCAGCTCGCGCTCGTCGAGCCGGCGGGGGAGGAGTCGGTCGTGCGCCTGCGCGAAGGGCTGAAGCAGGTGAAGGCGAGCACAGGGACGGGGTCGGTGTGCAGTGTCGTCGAGGTCGCGCCCTGGTCGAGGCTTCCCGAGGCCCGCGCGCTCGTTGTGCCGAAAGATGTTTGATCGGGTCGTTCTTGGAGCCGTCGCGATCTCGAAGCCGAAGGGCGATTCATTCACCCGTAGGCGAATGACGATCTGGCATGGCACGGCGGGAAGGAGGGGGCTCGTGGGGGAACCATGGGTACCCCCACGCTAGGAAGCGCGAGCGCTGGTCGTTCCGCGGGACGACTGAATGCGCCGCGGCCCGCGCTCGTCGAGACGGGGCCGGGAACGACGCCGCGGGTCGTGAACCGCGAGCAGGTGTCGCTCGTGCGCGAGGAGTGGCGCGTCGTCGACCGCTGGTGGACGGACGATCCCGTCGACCGGCACTACTTCGAGGTCGTGCTCGAGGGCGGCCGGAACGTGTGTGTCTACCGCGACGCGGAGGCGCAGTGCTGGTTCACGCAGAACGCCTAGTTGCCGACAAGGCGCTTGCCGAAGCGACCGACAGCGTAGAGCGCGCCGAGACCGACACTCGTGGCCAACGCGAGGAGGTTCGTCGTCGTACAGGTCCGGCAGGCGTTGCAGCAGACAGTCGTCATCGGCGCCTGCTCGCCGTACCTCGTCGCGATCTGCGCCGCTCGTCCCTGCCAGACCGTCTTCACGCTCCTATGGTACTCCCGTCAGACGTCGAAGATGTCGTGCGCCTCGAACCAGGCGGTGTCCGGCTCGATGCCCTGGTCGCGCAGCTCGCGAAGCTCTCGCCGGTACTGGACGAAGCCTCCGGGCGTGTGCAGGTTGAGCATCCGCACGGGCGCGTCGCTCACGTTCCGGAACCAGTGGACGACGTTCGGCGGGGCGAGGACGTACGAGCCCCGCGTCGCGTGCACGACCTCGTCTCCGACGTGGAACTCGATCTCGCCCTCGAGGACGTAGAACGAATCCGAGTGCCCCTTGTGGAAGTGGGGATCGACGCCGCTTCCCGGATCGAACGTGATCTCGAGGAGCGCGAGCTCGGGGCGGTCGGCCTTGACCGGGCCACTCTCGGCGTCGGCGACATCCGCATCGGATGCGGGCCTGCCACCGTCCTCGGGAGGAGAAAACGTGTCGCCGTCCGCAGCATCGAACGGAATCCCGTCTCGCCGGGCGCGGGCGAGCTTCACGTAGTCCCGGCCGGGAGTGTGGATGTTCAGATGGTGGGCGCCGTCCGTTCCGATCTCGAACCCGTGAACGAGCCCAGGCGGGGCGAGCACGAACGACCCGGCTGTGAGAGTGCGCCGTTCCGCCCCGACGTGGAAGTCGAGGCTTCCGTCGAGGACATAGAAGGCATCGGCGTGCTGTCGATGGATGTGGGGCCGAGCGCCGGACGCGTCCGGCCCGTAGGCGGATTCGAACAGGAGGAGCTCCTCGCGCGCGGCCTTGATCCGGCTCGATCCCGCCGGCTCGTCGGCGACGACCTCGCCCTCACCGGGCGCGAGCACGATCGGCTCGTCCACTCAGATCGCCTGCTCGACGAGCCCGAGCCATTCGCCGGACATCGTCGCCGGGACGAGCACCCACTCCTTCATCACCCGGCCCATGCCCGGATCGAACGGCTGCGCGCCGGCAGCGAGCGCGGCCTCTCGCGCCGCCGTGTCGGTGAGCTTGACGGTGATCCCTCCGTCCTTCCAGGAGCCCGCGACGACCTTGCCGTTCTCCCGCTTCAGGCACGGCATGCCGAACATCTTCGACTCGTGCAGCGGGTGGCGCGCGGTGACGTCCGCGACGAGCTCGTCCCAGGTCACGCCCGCAACCTAGCCCAGTCGAACGACGATCGCGGCCGACGAATCGACGCCGCCGTCCTCGGGCGGGTCGAACTGGTCGAAGTCGGGGTTTCGTCCCCTGAGGTAGTCGCCGAAGCCGAACGACGGCAGGTGGAAGTTGAAGCAGCGCGCGTTCCCGTCGCTGTCGTTGTCGAAGCCGTGGACGACGTCGGGCGGGAGCACGAGGAGCGTGCCCGCCGGAAGCGCCTGCGAGCCGTCGCGCAGGTGGAACGTGAACTCGCCCTCGACGACGAGGAACGCATCCGCATGCTGGTGGTGGACATGGGGCTTCGCCCCGCGCTCGCCCGGGCCGTAGGCGAACTCGGAGATGATGAGCTCCTCGGCGTCCACGAGGATCGTCGCGCGACGTTCCGGCGGTCGATTCGTGATGTGCTCGCCCTCCGCTCCGCCCGCTCGCCGGACGACCACGAGCCCGGGATCGACCGACACGACGTCCGCCGCCGGCCGCTGGTCGAACCCGGCCACATCGCCACGCACGTAGTCCCCATAGCCCGAGCCGGGGGCATGGAGGGTGAGGAACCGCGCCGGGCCGTCGCCGGTCACCTCCACCGCGTGCACGACGCCGGGCGGGACGAACGCCCAGGTCTCCGGGCCAACTCGACGCACACTGTCCTCGAGCTGGAGCGAGAGCTCGCCCTCGAAGACGTACAGCGCCTCGCCGTGCCGGACATGGACGTGCGGCGGCGCCTTCCCCCAGCCGGGCGCAGCGCGGACGTCGACCGCGGCGAGTTGCTCGACCTCGACCAGAAGCGTCACGTCGAGCTTCGGGGTCTGCAGGATGACTTCCCCCTCGGCGACCTCGACCATCTTCCAGCAGCCTAGTCATGGCCGGTTACGTCGAGCTGCACTGCCATTCGGCGTACTCGTTCCTCGACGGGGCATCGCAGCCGGAGGAGATCGCGGTTCGCGCAGCCGAGCTCGGATACGAGGCGCTTGCGCTCACCGACCACGACGGCATCTACGGCTCGCTCGAGTTCGCGCACGCGGCGAAGGCGTTCGGCGTGCGGCCGATCACCGGCGCCGAGGTGACGCTCGACGGCGGTGCCCACGTGACGCTGCTCGTGGAGTCGCGGCGCGGGTACGCGAACCTCTGCCGCCTGCTCACGGCCGCGCATGCCGGCACGAGGCGACCCGGCCGAGAGGATCGCGAGCCGCTGCCACCGTCGGTGCCGCTCGCACACGTCGCCGAGCTGAGCGAGGGGCTCGTCTGCCTCTCGGGCTGCTCGCGCCGAGGGCTCGGGCTGCTCGACCCGAACGCCGCGGCGCGGCTCGCGAGCGTCTTCGGCCGCGAGCGCTTCTACGTCGAGCTCCAGCGGCCGTACGAGCGGGGAGATTCTCGTCGGCTCGGCCTGCTGCGCGATCTCGCCGAGCACATCGGCGTGGAGACCGTCGCGACCGGAGACGTCCACGCGCACCATCCGCGGCGCACGCTGCTCCAGGACGTCCTCGTCGCGATCCGCTGCCGCACGTCGCTCGAGGGCTGCGAGCCGGAGCGGCGTGGCAACCGCGAGAGCTACCTGCGCCCGCCGGAGGAGATGCTCGAGCGCTTCGAGCCCGATCGCGCCGTTGCCGCGCGGAGCGTCGTGCTCGCCGAGCGGCTCGAGTTCGACCTCACCGAGGAGCTCGGCTACAGCTACCCCGATTTTTCCGACAAGGCCGACCCGGCCATCGCCCAGCTGGCGGCGATCTGCCACGCTGCCGTCAGCGAGCGCTACGGGCCAGGTGACGCGGCGTTCCAAGGGAGGGCGCGCGACCGCCTCGACGGCGAGCTGAGGCTCATCGAGGAGCTGGGCCTCGCGGGGTTCTTCCTCCTCCACCACGAGGTGCTGGAGATCGCGCGCGAGTGCGCGCGCGAGGTCCGCGGTACCGACTCGCCGCGGAGCTTCCTGCCGCCGGGGCGTGGCCGCGGGAGCTCGGTCGGCTCGATCGTCTGCTACCTCACGGGACTCTCGCACGTCGATCCCGTCGCGAACGAGCTCTCGCTGGGGCGGTTCCTGAACCGGGAGCTCGCGTCAGTCCCGGACATCGACCTCGACTTCCCGCGTGACATCCGCGAGAAGCTCATCGTCCGCGTCACCGAGCGCTACGGGCGCGAGCACGCCGCGCTCGTCGCGAGCTTCGCGACGTATCGCTCGCGCGGCGCGATCCGCGACGTCGGGAAGGCGCTGGGCCTCCCGTTCGCGGAGCTCGAGCGGCTCGCGCGGACCTCGGACGGCTGGAACGCGAAGCGCGTGGGGGAGGAGGTCGCACGACTTCCCGACGGCGAGCAGAAGCTCCGGTCCAAGCGCTGGCGCGCGTTCGCGTGGCTGACGGGAGAGATCGCGGGCCTTCCGCGGCACGTGTCGCAGCACCCGGGCGGGATGATCGTCTCGACGCGCCCGCTGATCGAGCTCGTCCCCGTCCAGCCGGCCGCGATGGCAGGGCGCCAGCTCTGCCAGTGGGACAAGGACTCGTGCTCGGACGCGCGCTTCCTCAAGATCGACCTGCTCGGGCTCGGGATGCTCTCGGCCGTCGAGGACTGCGTCGACCAGATCGCCCGGACGCACGACGAGGTGATCGACCTCTCGCGGATCCCCTTCGACGACGCGGCGGTGTTCGACGACGTCCAGCGCGCGGACACGGTCGGCACGTTCCAGATCGAGAGCCGAGCGCAGATGCAGAGCCTCCTGCGCACGAAGCCGGCCAACCTCGACGACCTCACCGTGCAGGTCGCGCTCGTCCGTCCGGGGCCGATCCAGGGGAAGGCGGTGCACCCGTACATCGATGCGCGCGAAAAGCTGCGCGAAGACCCGTCCTACGTGTGGCCGGTCGACCACGAGCTCCTGCGCGAGCCGCTGCGCTCGACGTTCGGCGTCGTCGTCTTCCAGGACCAGGTGCTCGAGGTCGCGATCGCGCTCGCTGGCTTCACAGTGGGGGAGGCGGAGGGGCTGCGGCGAGCGATGAGCCGGAAGCGCAGCCACGACGCGCTCGAGGCGTTCCGCGAGCGCTTCATCGAGGGCGCCGCCGAGAAGGGCGTGGACGCACAGGTCGCGGACGCGGTCTTCGACAAGCTCGTCGGCTTCTCGGGCTTCGGCTTCCCGAAGGCGCACGCGGCCGCGTTCGGGCTCCTCGCGTACCAGTCGACGTGGCTGCGCCACTACTACCCGGCGGAGTTCCTGTGCGCGCTCCTGAACGAGCAGCCGATGGGCTTCTACCCACCCGCCACGCTCGTGCGCGACGCGCAGCGCCACGGAGTGGAGATCCTCCCCGTGGACGTCAACCTGAGCGATGCGCGGTGCGTCGTCGAGTGGGGCGCTGTCCGGATCGGGCTCAACTACATCAACTCGGTCGGCGCCGACGACGGCGAGGCGGTCGTGGCGGAGCGCGTCGCGAACGGGCCGTATCGCGATGTCGCGGATCTCGCGCGCCGCTCACGCCTCTCCTACGACGGCCTGGAGGCGCTCGTGAAGGGAGGCGCCTGCGACGGCTTCTGGAAGCCGCGGCGCGATCTCCTCTGGGAGCTCGGGCTCGTCTTCCGTGCGCAGTCGGTGCCGGGGACGGATGGCGAGATGAAGCAGCTCCCGCTCGAGCTCGAGCCGACCGCCGAGACGCCGGCCCTGCGCGACCTCACACCGTGGGAGCGAATGCTTGCGGACTACCGGCACACGAGCATGTCGATCGAGACGCACCCGCTCGCGCTGCTGCGCCCGCACCTCCCCGAAGGGACGCTGTCGAGCGCCGAGCTTCACGAGGAGCGGCACGGACGCCAGGTCGCCTTCGCTGGGATGACGGTCGCGCGTCAGCGCCCGTCGACCGCGAACGGCATCGTCTTCATGCTCCTCGAGGACGAGCACGGCCAGGTCAACCTGATCGTCCCCTCCGAGATCTACGAGCGCCACCGCGCGACCGTGCGGGCCGAGCCGCTCATCCTCGCCCGCGGCCGCTACGAGCGCGTGGGGGAGAACCGGAACATCCTCGTCTCGTCGCTCGAGTCGCTCGGCCCGCTCGCGCGGCGGGTTGCGGCGAACGACTCCGTCTGGGAGTCGCTGCCGCGCCCGCACTCGTTCGGGCGTCGTTAGCCAGTCACGCAGATGTCGGGAGCGACAGCAGCACTCGAGGAACCGGTCGAGCATTGCGTTCACCTGGCCCGGCACCTCGAGCTGACAGAAATGGCCCGAGCCCACCGTCTGCCGAACAGCATCTCGGGAGCAAGCTCGAAGAGGTGTGGCAGATCGGAGAGGGAGTGGGCATCCGCGGCGTGAGGCGGCAGGATCGGCCGCAGCGCACCGTCTCGCCTCGTGAACCGCAGGTTGACGCCGTCTCTCGCAGCGGTCTCCATCACGCCTCCGGCGCGGCCCTGTCCAGGCTGAACGCGGTCTCGACGAGCGTCATGTGCGTGAACGCCTGCGGGAAGTTGCCGACGAGCTGCTTGCGCTCGGGGTC
>JBKPLV010000132.1:0-8226 GCA_046731795.1 Actinomycetota bacterium
CGCAGCCGAGCACGGCGACGGCGCGCCCCGCGAGGGCCTGGGTCGAGGTGGCGAACACCGCGTTCCCGAACGGCTCCTGCAGGCAGGCGATCTCGGGCGGGAGCTTCGCGCGGTCGTTCCGCCACACGACCGACGCGGGGATCGTGGCGTAGTCGGCGAAACCGCCGTCGCGGTCGACGCCGAGAATGCGCGTCTGCTCGCACATGTGGGCCTTGCCGGTCCGGCAGTGGAAGCACACGCCGCAGGTGACGTGACTCTCGGCCGAGACGTAGTCGCCCTCGTCGAACTCGCGCACGGCGCTGCCGGTTTCGACGACCGTGCCGCAGAGCTCGTGACCGAGCGTCAACGGCGGCCGGACCCGCTCCGACGACCACTGATCCCAGCGCTGGATGTGCAGGTCGGTCCCGCAGATGGATGCGGCCTCGATCCGCACGAGCACCTCGTCCGGTCCGGGCGTCGGGACGGGAACCTCGTCCAGCGTGAGGCCCGGCGCCGACTCGCGCTTGCGGATGGCGCGCATCGTCTCCACGGCGCTGCGATTCTGGCACGGGGAAGGCAGCGCGGCGTGCGGTTACGATCGCGCCGCGATGCAGGATCCCGTCGCCCCCTCACGCGAGCAGGTGGAGGAGCTCTACGACAACCCGCTCGAGCGGTTGCAGCTCCTCGGAGGCGACGACGACGCGATCGCCGCGTTCCTGGACGAGCTCGACGTTCGCGGGCCGCGCGACCGGGAGATGCTCCGCGAGCTCGCGCGGACGTCACCGCTCGCGCTTCCTGACCGCTTCGACACCGACCACCGCAAGGTCCTCATCGGCCTCGAGAGCCTGCGCCGGCACGGCTACCACGGCTCACGGGCCGGATCGCGCCTCGGGCCCCTCCGCGCCCCGATCCGCTTCCTCGTCGAGCTCGTCGCTCGCTACGTCGTCGTCGCGCACGTGAAGAACGTGTCCATGAACCTGCGCAATCTCTACTGGCAGCGCGAGCTGCAGTCCCCGAGCGGCTCGCGCGAGCTCGAGCTGCTGCGGCCGGCGCGCTTCGACGCGCAGGCGCTCGTGGAGATCACGAGGAGCCGCGAGATCGGCGTGCCTGCGTTCGTGATCGGCGGCCTCCTCATTCCGGCGGGGATCTCGCTGTGGCGCCTCGCGAGCGGGACGGTTCGCGAGTGGTGGGTTGCGCTCCTAGTGGGTGCGGTCGGCGTCGCGATCGGCCTCGCCATCTCCTGGTTCGTCCTCCGAGGCGCCGCGCTCGCGAGCCGCCGCATCCGGCTCTCCGTCACGCAACCGCTCGCGGAGCTCTGGCGCACGATCGGGAGCTGCGGCACGCCGCCGCGCGATCAGTCGCGACGGTTCGCGGTGGTCGCGATCACGCTGACGCTCGGCGTCTGGATCGTGCTCCCGCTGCTCGTGACGCTCTCGCTCGCGAGCTGAGCGCTACCCGCTCGCCTCGGCCTCCCGGCGCGGGCAGGAACACGAGCGCGCGTGCCGGGTGGATCAGTGCGCCGTGGACGAAGTCGCGACGGTCTGGCCGGACACCTTGCCGTCGCTCGGCGTGACGAAGCAGCGAACGACATCCCCCGCGGCGGCCGCGCCCTGACGCACCACGTCCGAGAGGGCGGCGCTGGTCACGGACCGGACGAGCCGGCCGCCAACCGTCCACCGGTACCGGTAGCGCACGATGTCGTAGTCCGGATCTTCCGTCACGAGCGAGGTGCGGACGCGGCATTGCACGATGCTCGCAGCGCTCGGCGCGGGCGGCACGAGCTCGACCCCGATCGCGTTCGGCGGACGGTTCCGGACATCGCGCGGGCGCGCGACGACGCGGAAGGGCGCATCGGCAACGGTCGACCCGTCCACGTCCACGACGAGCCGCCAGCGCCCGACGGGCTTCAGCGAGATCCGGTCGGCGAAGCTCGTGTCGCCCATGCCGTTGTGGACACCGAACATCGCACTCGAGGCGCGATCGACTGCCAGCGAGCCGTTCGGCCGGAGGATCCGGATACGCAGCTTGGCATCCGGCGAGAGGAGCCCGAACTCGAGACGGGTGTAGATCATCCGGGTGCCCGCGACGAACGTGCCCGTGCGCTTCGCTTGGTCGTAGGGGAGCTCGGCCTTGCCCACGAACGGCTTCTCGCTCAGCTCCAACTCGCGCAGGTACGCGTCCTTCGGATACTGAGGCTGGTTCGTCCAACCGCTCGGGGCGTCGTTGCAGGCCCCTCCCCAGGGCTCTTCGACCTGGCCGCCGACCTGGGACGTGAAGTGCAGGTGCGGCCAGCTCGAGTTCCCGCTCGAGGCCGTCCATCCCAGCTGCTGCCCAGCGACCACTCGCTGCCCACGCTCGAGCGTGACGCCCTTTCGGAGGTGGCCGTAGATCGTGAACCGGCCCGGGCCGTGCTCGAGCACGACGTGGTTGTCGAACTGTGACACGGTCGGGCCGAAGCGCCGGTCGTACTCGCCGTCCTGCACCTGGATCACGCGTCCCGCGAGCGCCGCGAACACGGGCACGCCGATGTCCATCTCGCGGAAGCTGCGGATGACGCTGTCGGTACCCGTGTGCCCGTCGTACGTCTGCGTCCCGCAGTCGAAGTCCCGCATCCCCGGGCCGGGATCGAGGTCGACGAAGTTCCCCGGATAGAGATCCTGGAAGAGGATCCCCGCCTGCGGGAAGAAGGTCATGCCCGCGACGCGGTTCGCTCCGCCGGCGCCGGCGCCCGAGGCAAGCGCGGCGACGGCGAGCGCGATCGCGGTCGATACGAGGAGGCGAGACCGGCGCACGAAGCCCGGAACCGTATCCGCGCTCAGCGGACGAAGACGGGCGTGCCGACGTCGACGAAGCGGTACACGCGCTCCGCCTCTCCCTCCGGCAGCCGCACGCAGCCGTGGGAGGCGGGGTACGACGGCACATCGGGCGACTGGTGCAGGGCGATGCCGCCGTGGAAGTACGCTGCGAAAGGCATCCACACGTGGAAGGGCACCGACCACGAGTAGAGCGACTTCGCGTACACGCTGAAGACTCCGGCCGGGGTGCGACCGAAGGAGCCCGTCGACGTATGGATCGCGCGCACGACCTTGCCGTCCTCCACGAGGAGCACGACCTCACGGTCGAGCGAGATCTCCACGTGCCGGCCGGGACGACGTGCGGCCGGACGTGGCGCCGCGGCACGGAACAGCGCGACCTGCGTCTGCCCCGTGACCGTGCCTGTCCGGTCGAGGTCTTCCCAACCCTGGAACGCCAGGAGCGCCTGCTCCGTCAGGTAGTCGTCCGTGCCGGTGACATCGGCGCGATCGAGATAGCCGAGCTCGGCCAGGCGGAGCTGGAGGCCTCGGATGACATATGGGTAGTGGTTCTCTCCCGTCTCCGCGTGCCAGACGCCCGGGCGGACGCCGAGCCGGACGGTCGTGACATAGCGCCCCTCGCTGGCGAGCGCGACGTCCGCTTCGTCGCCGAGCGGCGCGAGCGTCGCCGCGATCTGCCAGATTGTCGTCCGCTTCGTCGCCGCCGAGCCGGCGCCGAGCGTCGCGCGCGAGAGGCTGGCGAACCACGTCTTCCCGTCCGAGCGGAGCGAGCGCAGGCGTGCGCGTTCCGACAGCGCGGTGCGAATGCCGCGGCGACGCTCCAGCTTCGTCGGGCCCTGCGTCAGCTCACGGAGCGCCGCCTCGGCGGGCGCCATTCCCTTCGGGACGACGCGCTCGACGCGAACGATCCACCCGTTCTTCACGAAAGCGACCTCGACCGTGGTAGGAAGGGTGGGCGCGGACGCCAGGGCACGGGCCGGCGTGGCGACGGCCGCGCGAGGGGACGTCGACTGGAGATCGACGGCCAGCAATCCCGCGAACGCGAAGACGAGGACGACGAGCGACGTGCGCATGGTCGGGCGGTCTCGTTCGCCGTCTCGCGCAAGATGCCTGCATGCGGACGCTCACGCTGCGCGAGCTCAACCGCGCGACGCTCGCGCGTCAGCTCCTTCTGCAGCGCGCACCGCTGACCGTCGCCGGAGCCCTCGAGCGAACGGCGGCCATCCAGGCGCAGTGGCCGCCGTCGCCGTACATCGGGCTGTGGACGCGCCTCGAGGGCTTTCGTCCGGCCGACCTGACGCGTGCGATCAAGAGACGTTCGGTCGTGAAGGCGACCCTCATGCGCACGACGCTGCACCTGGTGACGGCGCGGGACTACCTCACCTATGCAGGGATCTATCGCGAGCGGCGTGTCGCGGATCTCCGCCGCCAGCTCCTCGCGAATGGCGAGGACGCGGACTTCGAGAGAGACGGCGAGCGGCTCGCAGCGCTCGCGTCCGAACAGCCCCGCTCCCGCCCGGAGCTCCTCTCACTTCTCGGACGGCAGAAGCTCGCCGTCGAGGACCGCATGCCCTGGCTCGTCTGGTACGGCCTCTCGGCCCAGGCTGGGCTCGTCCACGGTCCGTCCTCCTCGGTGTGGCGCTGGCACACGTCCGGAACCACGTACGTCGCTGCACGGACGTGGCTCGGCGGCGAGGGTGCGAGCGGCGACGAAGGGGCGGGGCGCCTCGTCTCGCGTTACCTGGCGGCCTTCGGCCCGGCGAGCCGCCGCGACCTCTCGCAGTGGAGCGGACTGCCGATGACGATCCTTCGTACGGAGCTCGACCGGCTCGGAACCCGGCGGTTCCGCGACGAGGACGGACGCGAGCTCTACGACCTCCCACGCGCGCCTCTTCCTCCGGCAGACACGCCCGCTCCGGTGCGCCTCCTTCCGCGCTTCGACAACCTCGTCTTGAGCCATGACGATCGCCGGCGCGTACTGCCGGAGGAATACCGGCGAGCAGTCATCGAAGGCGGTGAGGTGCGCCCGACGTTTCTCGTCGACGGCTTCGTGGCCGGCATCTGGCAGCTCGAGGGCGGTCGCGTGCAGCTGGAGCCATTGGCACCGCTGCCGAGATCTGTGCGTCGCGAGCTGGACGACGAGGCGAAGCGGCTCGAGGCTTTCGTTCGCGCAGCTGTGCCGTCGTGAGCGCCTGGCTCACGCCGTCCGAGCTCCGCGTCGGCCTCGGCTGCATGCGCCTCGAGGCGAACGCGCTCGAGACGATCGCGGCGGCGTTGGACGCCGGCATCACGGTGTTCGACACGGCCCGCGCGTACGAGAGCAGCGAGACGCTCCTGTCCCGGGCGCTGCGCGGTGCCGCGGCTGCACGCGTCGTGACGAAAGGCGGGATGAGCCGGGCCGGCGGCGCGTGGATACCCGACGGCCGCGCGAAGTCGATCCGAGCCGACTGCGAGGCGAGCCTCGAAGCGCTCGACGGGCTTCCGATCGACCTCTATCTCCTGCACGCGCCCGACCCGCGGACGCCCTGGCGAACGTCGCTCCGGGCCCTCGCCAAGCTCCGCGACGAGGGGCTCGTTGCGCGCATCGGCGTCTGCAACGTGAACCGGGCACAGCTCGACGAGGCGGTCGAGCTCGCGCCGATCTCGGCCGTGCAGGTCGCGCTGAGCGTGCTCGACGACACGGTGATCCGCGGTGGGGTCGTGGACCGCTGCGGCGAGCTCGGGATCACGCTCATGGCGCACTCGGCGCTCGGCGGGCCGCGACGGGTCGGTCGCCTCGCGCGGCACGAGGGCGTCGCGGCGATCGCGCGGAACCACGAGGCGACGGAGGCGGAGGTCGCGCTCGCGTGGCTCCTCGGGCTCGGCGCGAACGTCGTGGCGCTCGCCGGGGCACGCCGCCCGGAGACAGTCCGGTCGGCCGCTCGGGCCGCGTCGCTGGTGCTCGACCAGCGCGAGCAGACCCTCCTCACCCCCACTCGCTCGCCTGGGCGCTCCGCCCGCGTCGGCGAGGTCGTCGTCGTGATGGGGATCCCGGGCGCGGGGAAATCGCGAGTGGCAGCGGAGTACGTCGACCGCGGCTACACGCGGCTGAATCGCGACGCGCGCGGGGGCACGTTGCGAGGAATCGCGGCGGCGCTCGACGAGACGCTCGCGGCCGGCGCCCGCCGGGTCGTTCTCGACAACACGTACCTCACCCGGGCGGCGCGCAGCCACGTCCTCGACGTCGCGGCCCGACATCGCGCGAGCGCCGGCTGCATCTGGCTCGACACGCCGCTCCCCCAAGCGCAGGTGAACCTCGTGGAGCGGATGCTCGACCGGTTCGGCAGGCTGCTCATGCCGGAGGAGCTCGAAGAGCTCGCCCGCACCGAGGCGGGCTTCATGGCGCCGACGCGACAGATGCGGGCGCTCCGCGAGCTCGAGCCGCCCGTGGACGACGAGGGCTTCTCACAGATCGAGCGCATCGAGTTCGAACGTACTCCCACGAGCGGTGGCGCAGCGGTCGTCGTGGCGGCCGCCGTCGCGCCGAGTCTTCCGGGCGAGCTCGATCGGGGCCTGCCGCACCTCGTGCTCGACTGGCGTCCCGAAGGCACGGCGGAGGACCTCGATCCGGTCGTCGCCGAGCTCGCCGCGAGCGTCACCGGCCCGCTCGAGGCGGCCGTCTGCCCGCATCCGGGCGGGCCGCCCACGTGCTGGTGCCGCCCGCCGCTACCGGGCCTCGTTCTCGACTTCGCACGTCGGCACGGCGTCGACCCGGCACAGTCGATCGTCGTGAGCTCGAGCATCGCGCATCGCACGCTCGCGAACGCGCTGGGCGCCCGCTTCGTCCGTGCCGGCTGAGGAGACGGGACGCGGGCGCGGGCGGCTAGCGTGGAGTGATGAGGTATCTCAACCTCGGCAACACAGGGGTCCGGGTGTCGCGCATCGCGCTCGGGATGATGAGCTTCGGGCCGCACGAGACACGCGAGTGGGCGCTCGACGAGAGCGCCGCCGAGCCGATCGTGCGCCGCGCGGTCGAGGGCGGCGTCACCTTCTTCGACACCGCCGACGTCTACAACGGCGGCGAGAGCGAGGTCATCACCGGGCGCCTCCTGAAGAAGCTCTTCGGGATGCGCGAGGAGTACGTCCTCGCGACGAAGGTCCACGGCCGCACGATGCCCGGCGAGAACGGGCGCGGTCTCTCGCGGAAGCACGTCATGGCCTCGATCGACGCGTCGCTCGAGCGTCTCGGGCACGACTACGTCGACCTCTACCAGATCCACCGCTGGGATCCGAAGACGCCGATCGAGGAGACGATGGAGGCGCTGCACGACGTCGTGAAGGCCGGCAAGGCGCGCTACGTCGGCGCGAGCAGCATGTACGCGTGGCAGTTCGCGAAGGCGCAGCGCGTCGCGAAGACGCCGTTCGTCTCGATGCAGAACCACTACAACCTCGTCTACCGCGAGGAGGAGCGGGAGATGATCCCGCAGTGCGTCGATCAGGGCGTCGGCGTGCTCCCGTGGAGCCCGCTCGCTCGCGGACTGCTCACCGGCACGCGCACGCGCGAGGGCGATCGCCTGACGACCCGCGCGAGAACGGACCCGTTCGGCGACAGCCTGTACACGCCCGAGGTCGACTTCGCCGTGGTCGACCGCGTGGCGGAGGTCGCCGGTGAACGCGGCGTTCCGCCCGCCCAGGTCGCGCTCGCGTGGCTCCTCCACAAGCCGGGCGTGACAGCGCCGATCGTCGGCGCGACGAAGCTCCAACACCTCGACGACGCGCTCGCGGCCGTCGAGCTCTCCCTGAGCGACGAGGAGATCGCGCTGCTCGAGGAGCCGTACGTCCCGCACGCGATCTCCGGGCATTAGCCGAACGCGACTGCTTGCTTATCTTCGAGAGCGATGCCGAATGCGGGTGAGACGCCTACTGGTTATGACCGCCGGTAAGGCAGTCCCGGCATACAAGCGGTCCGGTCGTAGAGAGAGACCAGGGGCCAACCGAGACGCTGGCGTTCTCTAAGGTTGGTCGATGCCCGAACGCGAGAGTCGACTTGCAGCCAACGAAGTTGCCTTTCGTGAGGTCAACGAACGGGTTGCGGAACAGATCGAGGACGTTGCGGGCGCCCACGCCACCTTCAACGTGCTGTGCGAGTGCAGCAGCACAAGCTGTGCGCTGCGCATCACGGTGACGCCCGCCGAGTACGAGGCAGTCCACGCCGACGCAACGCAGTTCATAGTCGTTCCAGGGCACGCTAGTCCGGGAATCGAAGACATCGTGAACGCGACTGATCGCTACGAAATTGTGCGCAAGCGGGGCGGTGCAGCTGATGTCGCTAGAAAGGCGGACGGCTCCTGACTTGGCCGTGGGGGTTTTCGCGCCAGGCGGGGCACCGGCATCGAAGCCCGCCGCGCTCAATGACCAGGCCGCTGACGGTCGAGATCCTCACGGACGTCCAAGC
>JBKPLV010000133.1:0-11004 GCA_046731795.1 Actinomycetota bacterium
GGGCAGTACGTGATCGCGAGCTACCTCTCGGACCCGAAGGCGGGTGAGATCTCGCGCCGCACCGCGTTCGTGCGCAACAACGGCCTCAACGACTCCGACGAGCCGAGCTTCACCATCCTCTACAGCCGCTGCGTGCACCTCGGCTGCCCGGTGCAGCCGAACGGCCCGATCGACGAGAAGGCGCGCAAGGAGGTCGCGGGCGTCGAGCTCCGGCCCGTGCTCGCCCAGACGTTCGGCTGTCCGTGCCACGGCGGGCTGTACGACGCCGAGGGCAACCGGAGGGCAGGCCCGCCCGTTCGCTCGCTCGACCGCTACACGTACTCGATCAAGAACGGCCGGCTCATCCTCGGCGAGCTGTATGCGGTCGGCAACGTGTCGGGTACCGGCGCGACCGCGAAGATCTCGCGCTATCCGTGGTCGTCGCCGGGGACGCACGTCGACGGCGTGGAGGCATGGCTCTATCCCATCGTTCCGACCCAGGTGACGGGCTAGCGCATGGCGACCGTCACGACCCGGCCGAGGACGAAGTCGAAGCGGCAGCAGCTCGTCGACACCGCGGTCCTCGCGCCGCTCGACTGGATCGACGAGCGCACGGCGGCCGTCACGGCCACGAAGTGGTTCCTCTTCCGCAACGTCCCGCGCGACGTCAGCTGGATGCAGACGCTCGGCTCGGCCGCGCTCACGGCGTTCATCGTCCAGGCGCTGACCGGCGCGATCCTCGCGATGTACTACGAGCCGTCGGCGGCGATCGACCCGGTGACGAAGAAGCCGGTCGCCTACTCGACGATCCAGGCGATCACGAGCGATCTCACGCTCGGCTGGCTCGTGCGTGGGATGCACCGCTGGGGCGCGAGCGTCTTCATCATCCTGCTCTTCCTGCACATGGGCCGCGTGTTCCTGTTCGGCGCGTACAAGTACCCGCGCGAGCTCACCTGGATCACCGGGGTGCTCATCCTCGCGACCGGGATGCTCATGGGGTTCACGGGCTACCTGCTCCCGTGGGATCAGACCGCGTACTGGGCGTCGGCCGTCGGCATCAACCTGAACGGCACCGCGCCCTTCCTCGGGCCGTGGCTCGGTCAGTTCCTTGCAGGTGGCCCTGAGATCACGTCCGAGACGCTGCCGAAGTTCTACGCGATGCACATGCTGCTGATACCCGGGCTCTTGATCCCGCTCATCGGGATCCACATCTACCTCGTCACGCGGCTCGGGGTGACCTCGCCGCCGTGGTCGGGCGAGGGCGCGGGTCGTGAGCGGCCGCCAAGGCAGCCGAGGGGCGGACGCGCCGGGCTCGTGCGCGGGAGCGGAGGCGACTGATGGCGCGCGATCTCGGCGAGCTCAACCGCGAAGACTTCGCCCGCTACAAGGACGATGTCAAGAAGGAAGGGAAGCCGTTCTTCCCGCCCGCGATCCTCCACGACACCGTCATGTCGCTCGTCGTCGTGTGCGTGATCGTGGCGCTCGCGGCGATCTGGTACTACGACGCGGACGGGGTCAAGTCGGGGATTCTCGGGCCCTGGTACACGGAGCCCGCCGACCCCGGGACGACGAGCTTCGTCCCGCGCCCCGACTGGTACTTCTACTTCCTCTTCTACCTCCTCCGGATCTTCAAGTGGCCGGAGACGGTCTTCATCGCGACGGTCGGCATCCCGACGATCGCGCTCATCCTCCTTCTCGGGCTGCCGTTCTACGACCGGCGGCGCGAGCGGCGCCCGCTGCATCGGCCCGTCGCCATGGTCGCGGCCGTCCTCACGGTCATCTCCATGGGAGTCCTCACCTGGAAGGGTGCGACCGCGAAGGAGGCGCTCGGGCCCGAGCTCGTCCTCCTCGTTCCCTCGTGGGCGCAGCAGCAAGGCTTCACCGGCAACAAGCAGGCGACCGCGGGTGCGACGCTGTTCGCGCAGTCGGGCTGCCTCAACTGCCACACGTATCTCGGCCAGGGCGCGGGCAACCTCGGGGCGCCCGACTTATCCTCGATCGGCGCGTCGAACGACGCCGCGTTCTTCGTCCAGTACCTGACGAATCCGGCCGCGTTCGGCAATACCGTCATGCAGTCGTATGCGTATCTCGGCGACGAGAACCTCGCCGCGCTCGGGGCATTCCTCTCCGCCTCCGACGGGCCGAAGTAATTGCGCAGGTCGGAATCCGCTCGCTCGGATTCCGACCGCGAAGTCAAAGACGCTCGCATCGTCGTCGTTCTCTTCGCCCGCACAGTCCTCACGCGAATAGCCTTACGTCGTGCGCGTCTTCCTCGGCGTGACCGGCGCCTCCGGCGCTCCCTACGCGGAACGGCTCCTGCGCGCACTCGCTGCCGTGGACTGCGAGATCGGCCTCTGCGCGTCGCGCTCCGGGATCGAGGTGCTCGCGACCGAGCTGTACCACGACCCGTCGCTCGCGCGCGAGGAGGTCCTCGACCGCCTCCTGGCGAGCATGTCCGAGCAGGTCACGGTGTACGGCGAGAACGACTTCCGCAGTCCCTATGCAAGCGGCTCGGCTCGCGTGGACGCGTACGTGATCTGCCCCTGCTCGATGGCCACGGTCGGAACGCTGGCGTCGGGCGCGATGCAGAACCTGATCCACCGCGCAGGCTCGGTGGCGCTCAAGGAGCGGCGCAAGCTCGTGCTCGTCCCGCGCGAGACGCCGCTCTCCTCGATCCATCTCCGCGGACTGGCGACGCTGAACGACGCGGGCGCCGTCATCCTCTTCGCCGCGCCGGGCTTCTACCACGGTGCGGAGACCGTCGACGACCTCGTCGACTTCGTCGTCGCACGCTGCCTCGACCAGATCGGGATCGACAACGCGCTCGTCGCGCGCTGGGGCGACGGCGCGTGACCACCGCTCGCCTCTGGCTCGCGGTCACGGGGGAAACGATGTTTCCCCCGTGCGCCCCCTTCTTCTCGAGAGTGTGGGGAACCTCCCGGTACCCCACGCCCCTCCCCGCTCATCGGCCGCGGAGCCGTCGATGAGCTACGAGTCGGGAACGCTCGCCCCCGAAACCGTGCGCGGCATGTTCGACCGGATCGCGCCGGTCTACGACGTGATGAACCACGCGATGACTGCGGGTCTCGACCGCCGCTGGCGGAAACTCGCCGTGGCGGAGGTCGTGTGGCCGGGCGACCGCGTGCTCGACGCCTGCTGCGGCACCGGCGACCTCGCAGTCGAGGCCGAGCGCCGCGGAGGCCGGGTTGTGGGCCTCGACTTCTCCCCGAGGATGCTCGAGCGCGCGCGGAAGAAGTCCGGTGCGATCGAATGGGTGCAGGGCGATGCGCTCGCGCTGCCGTTCGGCGTCGGCGAGTTCGACGCGGCCACAGTGGGCTTCGGCGTCCGCAACCTCGCGGATCTGGAGGGAGGGCTCCGCGAGCTCGCGCGCGTGCTGCGCCCGGGCGGAAAGCTCGCCGTGCTCGAGATCACCCGGCCGCACGGAATCCTCAGGCCGTTCTTCCGGCTCTGGTTCGACGTGGTCGTGCCTCTCGCCGGGCGGGTTCTCCCGGGCGGGAAGGCGTACACGTATCTCCCCGCGAGTGTCCGCCGGTTCCCCGGCCCGGACGACCTGACCACGCTGCTCGAGCGCGCCGGGTTCGCCGACGTGCGCTACCGCCTGCTCGGCGGAGGCATCGTCGCGTTGCACGTCGGAGTACGTCGGTGACAACGCTCGCCATCCGGCTCGCGTTCGCGAGGGAAACCATGCTTCCCCTGCGCCCCCCCTTCTTCTGGAGAGCGTGGGGAGCCGTCCGGTTCCCTACGCCCCTCCCCCGTCATGATCCGAGGAGCCGCTCATGACCGCACTCGAGGTCGTTCGGGCTGCGCCGGGCCTCGACACGTACCTCGCCGAGGTCGAGGTCGAGCTCGCACGCGCGGTCGAGCGCTACCCGGGCGTCGTCGCGGAAGTCGGCGCGAGCGCGCTCGCAGCCGGCGGCAAGCGGCTGCGTCCCGCCCTCGCGTTCCTGTCGTCGTCGCCCGACGACGAGCCGCCGCTGGCGGCCGGTGTCGCCGTCGAGCTCGTGCACATGGCGACGCTCGTCCACGACGATCTCATCGACGGTGCCGCGGTCCGCCGTGGCCGTGCATCGGCCTGGAGCGAGCACGGCACGGAGGCCGCCAAGTCCGCCGGCGACTATCTGTTCGCCCGTGCCTTCTCGGTGCTCGCGGCGACACGTGATCCGCGCGCCGTTGAGACGCTCGCGGATGCGTCGCTCGCACTCGCGCGCGGCGAGGCGATGCAGCGGCGCCAGCGCTACGACCCGGACACGACGGTCGAGGAGTACCTCCAGCGCTGCGCGCTCAAGACGGGGAGGCTCTTCGAGGCCGCGTGTGCGCTCGGGGGCGGGACCGCCGAATACGGGCGCCTGCTCGGGATCGCGTTCCAGATCGCCGACGACGTCCTCGACTGCACGGGCGAGACCATCGAGACCGGGAAGGTGCCGGGGACGGATCTGCGCGACGGGACGCCCACGCTCCCCCTCCTCCTCGCCGCTCAGCAGGACCCGGTCGTCCGCGAGGCGCTCGCCGGCGGGCCGAAGGAGGGCGCCCTCGTCCGGGTCGCGGCGACCGATGCGCTCGACCGTTCGCGCGAGCTGGCGCTCCACTACGCTTCCCAGGCCAGGTCCTGCCTCGACGGAGCTCCTCGCCGGGAGGAGCTCGAGGCACTCACGTGGGCCGTCGTGGAGAGGAGAAGCTGATCGCCGTTCTGGAGCTCGAGACCCTGGAGCCGATCCGGGAAAAGATCGAGGCCGGGGAGCGCCTCGACTTCGACGACGGCGTCGCCCTCCTCGAGTCGGACGACCTCCTCGAGCTCGGCGCTCTTGCCGACCTCGCGCGCCGCCGGCGCGGCGGGACCGACGAGGTGTACTTCGTCCAGAACCTGTACGTGAACCAGACGAACGTCTGTCGCGTGAAGTGCAAGTTCTGCGCCTTCGCGGCGACGCGGAAGCAGGAGCACGCGTACACCATCACGGCCGAGGAGCTCGTGGAGGACGTCCTCGTCCAGCGCGAGGTGACGGGCTTCACCGAGATCCACATGGTCAACGGCGAGAACCCGCACGTCGACTTCGCCTTCTACCGCGACACGATCGCGTCGCTCCACGACGCGCTGCCGGACGTGCATCTCAAGTGCTACACGGCCTCCGAGATCCACCACATGACGACGCTGTCGGGGCTGACGCACGAGGAGGTTCTGCTGGAGCTGAAGGAGGCGGGTCTCGGCTCGCTCCCGGGCGGCGGCGCAGAGGTCTTCGCCGACCGCGTGCGCCGGCTCGTTGCGCCCGGCAAGGAGTCGCCGGAGATCTGGTTCCACGTGCACGACACCGCCCACCGGCTCGGGATCCCGACGCACTGCACCATGCTCTACGGGCATGTCGAGACCTACGAGGAGCGCGTCGACCACATCCTCCGCCTGCGCGACCAGCAGGACAGAAGCGGCGGCTTCCTCGCGTTCATCCCGCTCGCGTTCCATCCGGAGAACACCGTCTTCGAGCGCCGCGGCTGGCGGCACACGACCGGCGCCGACGACCTCAAGATGCTCGCGTTCTCGCGGCTGATGCTCGACAACGTGCCGAACATCAAGGCGTACTGGATCATGATGGGGATGCCGCTCGCCGCCGTCGCGCTCCACTTCGGGGCGAACGACGTCCAGGGCACGGTCGTGCGCGAGGAGATCTTTCACGCCGCCGGAGCGCAGACCGCGACCGAGCAGAAGATCGAGGAGCTCGTCCGCTTCGTCCGCGAGGCGGGCCGCGTCCCGGTCCAGCGCGACACCCTCTACCACGAGCTCCGGCGGTGGTGAGTGGCTCGTGAGGGTGCCCCGAGCAAACGACCCAAGGCTGAGCCTGCGGCCGGAACGCCGATCTGGGTGTGGGTCGTCTACGCGTTCGGCATCCTCGCCGCGGCGATCTTCGTCTTCTCTGGCCTCTTCACGCTCGGCGCACTGGTGCTCTCGAACGACGTTCCCGTCGGGACGACGGTCTCGACGCCGGCGATCGTCCTCTGGGGCGGCCTGATCGTGGTCGCTGCGGTCACCTGGATCGTGCGGCGGAGGCAGCGGCGATGAGGCTCGGGCGCATCTCGTACGTGAACATGGCGCCACTCTTCTACGGGCTCGAAGCGGAGGTCGAAGAGGTGACCGGTGTTCCGACGGAGCTCTCGCAGATGCTCCTCGACGGCGAGATCGACATCGCCCCGATCCCGTCGATCGAGTACGCACGCCACGCGGATCAGCTGCGGATCCTCCCACGCGTCTGCGTCTCCTCGGAGGGAGCGGTCGACTCGATCCAACTGATCACGCGCATGCCGTTCGGTCAGGTCCGGTCGGTCGCGGTCACTCCGGAGAGCGCGACGTCGGTCGTGCTCACGCGGATCCTGCTCCCCAAGGCCGAGATCCTGCCGCTGGGCTTCGAGGCCGACGCCAAGCTCCTGATCGGCGACGCGGCGCTCCACAGCGCCTACGAGGATCCGACCCCGCACTACGACCTGGGGCGGCTCTGGCTCGAGAAGACGGGGCTGCCGATGGTCTTCGCGGTCTGGGCTGCGCGCGAGCCGATCGTCGACGGGCTCGTCGAGCTCGAGCACGCGCTCGTCGCCTCGGTCCGGCTCGCCCGCTCGGAGCCCGAGCGCCTCGCGCGGAGGGCGAGCGACACCTACGGGTATCCGGCAGGGTTCCTCGCGCGCTACTTCGAGAAGCTTCGGTACAGCTTCGGGCCCCGCGAGCGCGCGGGCCTGTACACGTTCTTCGAGATGGCTCGGGATGTCGGGCAGCTCGATCACGTGCCCGAGCTGCGCTTCGTGCGGGAGGAGGTCGTCGCGTGACGATCGCGGTGGAGGCGCCGACCGTTGAGGACGTCCTCGAGAAGGCGCTCGATGGCGAGCGCATCTCCGACGAGGACGCCATCGCGCTCCTACGCTCGCGCGACCTCGTCGCGGTGGGGCGGACGGCGAACGAGATCCGGGGTCGGATGAACGACCCGTCGCGGGTGACGTTCATCGTCGACCGGAACCTCAACTACACGAACGTCTGCGTCACGGACTGCGACTTCTGCGCCTTCTACCGACGGCCTGGTGACGTGCGCGAGGGCTACCTCCTGCCGAAGCCGGTGATCTTCAAGAAGATCGAGGAGACGCTCGCGATCGGCGGCACCGGGCTCCTCATGCAGGGAGGGCACCACCCGGATCTCGGGATCGACTTCTACGAGGATCTCTTCCGGTCGATCAAGGCGCGCTACAGGATCCATCTCCACGCGCTGTCCCCGCCGGAGATCCAGCATGTCGCGCGACGTTCGAAGCTCACGATCCCGGAGACCCTCACGCGACTGCGCGACGCGGGGCTCGACTCGATCCCGGGCGGTGGCGCGGAGGTCCTCGTCGACCGCGTCCGGCAGATCATCGCCCCGAAGAAGACGAAGTCGGAGGAGTGGCTCGACGTCATGCGCCAGGCGCACCGGCTCGGGATGTCGACGACGGCGACGATGATGTACGGCCACGTCGAGACGCTCGAGGAGCGAGTCGAGCACATGCGGAAGATCCGCGAGCTGCAGGACGAGATGCACGGCTTCCGGGCGTTCATCTCGTGGACGTTCCAGCGCGACGGCAACCGGATGGACGACATGGTCTCGGACGACGACATGCCCACTTCCTTCGACTACCTCCTAACCCAGGCCGTATCGCGCATCTACCTCGACAACGTTCCGCACATCCAGTCGTCCTGGGTCACGCAAGGGATGAAGGTGGGCCAGGTCGCGCTCGGGTTCGGGGCCGACGACATGGGGTCCGTGATGATCGAGGAGAACGTCGTCTCGGCCGCCGGAACGACCCATCGCACGACGACGGACGAGCTCGTGCACCTCATCAAGGCGATGGGCAAGACCCCGGTTCAGCGCGACACGCTGTACCGCGACGTCAAGGTCTGGAGCTGAGCGGCCGGGCGCTCCGCGTCGCTGTTCGGATCCTGTAAGACGCTGCAAATCGGCATTTCGGGTGGGCTACCCTCGGCGGGCTGTGTCCCGCCGTCTCGCCCTCGCCGCTGCGCTCGCCGTCGGTCTCGGCGCGTTCTTCGTCGCTCCCGCCGGAGCGCAGCCGATCCCTCTCTTCCCCGGCGCGATGTACGAGCGAAGCGTCCAGTTCACGCCGCACGGCCCCGTAGCAATCCATGTCGTGCGCGGTCCGCGCCCGGTCGGCCTGTACCGGCTGAGGCCCGTCCTCTCGAACGGCTCCGTCGTCCAGCGAGAGACGGTGTCCTCGATGCAGAGGCGAACGGCCTCGGAGGCGACCTCCGTCGGAGTCAACGGCGACTACTTCGCACCGAGCGACGGCCACCCGAGCGGCATCTTCATGTCGGACGGCGTGCTCGCGACGACTCCGAACTCGGCGCGTTCGAGCGCCGGTGTCACGCTCGACGGCCTCCTCGACGTCCGTCGAGTGAGCTTTCGCGGGACGTGGCGCGGCGTCGGACAGCTGCGGGCGTTGAACGCCTTGAACAAGACGCCGGGCAAGGACGGCATCTCGCTCTTCACCTCGGACTGGGGTAGCTCCACTCCCCGCATTGCGGGGTCGTACTCCGTCGTGCTGGGCTCGTTCCCGCCTGCCACGCCGTACACCGATCTCGAGGTTCCGGTCACGTCGGCTGTCGCGGGCGGCACGGCGCGCATTTCTCCCGGAACCGCGGTCCTCGTCGCCCGTGGAAGCGCCGCGGCGAAGCTCGAGGCCGAGGCACCGCCCGGAGCGCTCGTGACGCTCTACCTGAGCCTGCAGCCCGACTGGTCGATCGTCTCGGACGCGATCGGCGGGGGCCCGATGCTCGTCCGCGACGGCGCACCCGTGTACCAGTCGGGTGAGGCGTTCACGACGTCACAGCTCGCGCCGCGTGGTCCGCGGACGGCGGTCGGCCAGCGCGCCGACGGCGGGATCGTGCTCGTGACAACTGACGGCCGGCAGCCGGGGCTCTCCGTCGGCATGACGAGCTTCGAGCTCGCGCAGACGCTCGTCCGCTTCGGCGCCGTGCGCGGCATGGGCCTCGACGGCGGCGGCTCCTCCACGCTCGCGTTCGACGGGACGGTGCTCAATTCGCCCTCGGACGGGAAGGAGCGTGCGGTCTCGACGGCGCTCATGCTCGAGTACTACGGCGTCTACGCGCCGCCGCCGCTCGAGCCGGTCGTGTCGCCGAACGGTGACGGCGTCGCTGACGCGCAGAAGCTCTCGTTCAAGCTCGTCCGCCCCTCGAACGTGACGGCCACGCTCACGGGGCCGAACGGGACGATCGCGTGGCACGAGACAGGGGAACGCGAGCCCGGGACGGTCGACGTGCCATTCCCGCCCGTCTCCGTCTCTCCGGCGCGGGCAGCGCCGACGCAGGCGCAGCCTACGCCGCCTGCCGAAGGGCGCTGGACGCTCATGGTGTCTGCCACCGACGACCAGGGCCTCTCGTCGACCACGACCCGCCGGTTCGCCGTGAACTCGACGCTTGGCTCGCTCCGCGTCACGCCGCTCCGGGTCGCCGTACGGAAGACGGGAGGCAGGGCGGAGATCCGCTGGTCGCAGGCTCGTGCCGCACGGGTGAAGGTGACCGTCGAGACGCCCGAAGGCCTCGTGGTGCGGACGGTGGCCGGTGCGTCGGTTGCGGCGGGTGAACGGACCGCGGTCTGGAACGGTCGTGGCGGGAACCGCAAGGCGGTCGCGGCGGGGCGCTACGTCGTGCGCGTGTCCGCAACGAACGAGCTCGGCGTCGTCTCGCTCACGCAGACGATCGCGGTTCGCCGTATCGCGGGTTAGCCAGCCTCGCCAGTACAGTCCGCGCTCGTGCTCGTCGCGTCGATACTGAGCGGGCTGACCGATGCCGTCACGTCAGCGATCGGGGACTACGGGCTCTACGCCGTGTTCTGCCTCATGGCGCTCGACGCAGTCTTCCCGGCCGCGAGCGAGGTGGTCATGGTCTACGCCGGCGCACTGGCGGCAGGAACGTTCGCGAACCAGGACGTCGTCCTCTTCGGGACGACGATCGACGACGGCTGGAGCGCATACGTCGCCGTCGCCCTCGCCGGGACGATCGGCTACACCTGCGGAGCGATCGTCGGCTGGGCGATCGGCCTGTACGGGGGGCGGCCGTACCTCGAGCGCCACGGGCGCTGGCTCCACCTCGACGAGAAGAAGCTCGACCGCGCCGAGCACTGGTTCGAGCGGTGGGAGGACTGGGCCGTCTTCCTCGGCCGGCTCACGCCGGTCATTCGGTCGTTCGTCTCGATCCCGGCGGGCGTCATGGAGGTCCCGTTCGTCCGCTACACCCTGCTCACGCTCGCGGGATCGGCCATCTGGTGCTTCGGCTTCGGGGGCGTGGGGTTCGCGCTCGGTGCGAGCTGGGAGGACTTCCACAATGCCTTCGGGTACGTCGACTACCTCGTCGCGGCAGCCGCGGTCGCGGCCGTCGCGTGGCTCGTCCGGCGCCGCACGCGGCAACGCCGTCGCCGCGTGGCCGAGGATTCGCCGGGCGCCTGATGAACCAGGACGCAACGAGCGCGAAGCTAGACTCGCCCCCGCCCGCGTGAATCCGCCGATCCCCCTCATCGACGTGAAGGCGCAGTACGCGCCTCTGATCCCCCAGCTCGAAGAGCGTTTCCGGGCGGTTCTCGACTCGGGTCGCTTCATCTTCGGGCCCGAGGTCGAGGCGTTCGAGGAGGAAGCCGCGGACTACCTCGGAGTGCCGCATGCCATCGGCGTGGCGAACGGCACGGATGCGCTGATCCTCGCGCTCGAGGCGCTCGAGATCGGCCGCGGCGACGAGGTCGTCTGCCCGTCGTTCACCTTCTACGCGACGGCCGAAGCCATCGCGCGGGTCGGCGCGACGCCGGTCTTCGCGGACATCGATCCCGTGACCCTGAACCTCGATCCCGAGGACGTTGCCGCGCGTATCACCTCGCGGACGAAGGCGCTCATCCCGGTCCATCTGTTCGGCCGGCCGGCTCCCGTCGCGGAGCTGGCGTCGCTGGGCCTCCCGCTGATCGAGGACTCCGCGCAGGCGTTCGG
>JBKPLV010000134.1:0-3008 GCA_046731795.1 Actinomycetota bacterium
GCCTCGAGGAACTCACGCTCGATCGGCGCGAGCCGGCGCTCGTCGTCCGCCACCTCGAGCGCGGCGGCGAGCCGTGGGCCGCGGTAGAGATCGGCCTCGCTGCGCCCCGACTCGTGCCACGACCGGGCGGCCGCGGCCAGCCGGCCGAGCGCGAGGAGCTCTTGTCGCTCGTCTCCCAGCCAGTCGCGCAGTCGGGGCCACTCGCGGATGAGAGCCTCGTGCGCGATCTCGACCGAGTCCTCGGACACGACGAGCAGCCGCGCGGCCGTCAGCCGCTCGAGCACCGCTCCCGCCTCGTCCTCGGCGTTTTCGGGCATCAGCTCCGCGAGCGGCACGCGTCTGCGAGTGTCATCGCTGCCCTCACCCGGCTCGACGAGTCGAAGGAGCAGGCGGTGCACGAGCGCCTGCTCCGCCTCCGAGCATTCCCGGAAGACGTGCTCGGCGGTCTGCGCGATCGCGCCCCGCACTCCGCCTGCCGCGACGTATCCGGCGTGAGTGAGGATCCGGCCGTCCCGACGGGCCCACGTCTCGTAGAGCGCATGCGAGAGCAGCGGCAGCCCGCCGGGCTCTCCGGTGACGTCGGCCACGAGCGCATCGGCCAGACCGCTTTCGAGGCGCAGCCCCGCTGCCCGCGCCGGTCCTTCGATTGCGGCACGCAGCTCGTCCGGCTGCATCGGCCCGAGGAGCCGCTGATGCGCCGCGACTGCAGCGCCGAAGCGCGGGTGCTCCGCGCACCGCCCGTAGAAGTCCGCGCGCAGCACGGTGACGACGCTCGCCGTCCCGCTCTCCGAGAGGTCGATCAGCGCGTCGAGGAAGCGAGCGCGCTTCTCCTCGTCGGGGCAGAGCGTGAAGGTCTCCTCGAGTTGATCGACGACGAGAAGGTCGAGCGGATCGCGCCCTCGCGCCCGCCCGAGAGCCGAGACGGGATCGGTGCCGGGCGTCATGAGCACGCAGCGCCCCTCGCCGGCGAACGCCGGGACGAGGCCCGCGCGCACGAGCGAAGACTTCCCACTTCCGGACGACCCGACGATCGTCAGGAACCCGCTCGTGCGAGCCTCGCGAACGATCGAGGCGACGAGCTCTTCCCGGCCGAAGAAGAGATCGCCGTCCGCTGGCTCGAACGCGAGCAATCCTCGGTATGGAGACGCCTGGGCTCGCGGCGGGAGCGGAAGATCCGGCGCCACGAGCGCCCACGCTCGCGCGCCCGAAGGCTTCGGCAGCTCCGCCAGCCCGAGGTCACGCGGCAGCTGCTCCCCGACCGCAGCAGACGTCCGCTCGTCGAGCAGCACGCCCTTCTCGCGCGCTCTTTCGAGCAGCTCGTCGCCTGAAACCGAGCTCGCGTCGTACCGTCCCGCGATCGGCTCGAGCTCGCCTGTCGTCACGACCACGCGGTACCCAGCCGCGACCGCCACCGCCCGCGCAGCGTCGAGTGCGGAGCGAGCCGAGACGAAGGCGACCTGCAATGGCCCGTCATCGGCCGGGGACACGACGTGACCACCGTGTGCTCGGGCGATCTCGTCCAGGGCGCCCTCGGCCTCGCCTACGGGTCGAGGGCTCGGGTCGACGAGGAGGAGTGTGACAGTCCCACTCGGAAGATCGGCGCCCCACCAGCGCCGTAGCCGCGCGACGAGCGCCGAAGCCGAGGGGTCGCGGCGAGCAGGGTCGGTCGCCAGGTTCGGACGGAGGATTCGTTCGAGCGCAGGGCTCCGTGCGGGCTCGATCGCACTCCAGTCGAGCGACCCGGCGTCTGGAGCCCGGCCGGTGAGCAGCGCCATGGCAGTGGCCGCGAACGAGTACACGTCGGAGGCAGCCGTCGGCCGGGCTCCCGCTGCCACCTCGGGCGCGACGTAGCCTGCCGTCCCCGCGCGCCGGAGGTCGTCGTGCGGCATGGACGAGAGGCCGAAGTCGACGAGCACGATCCGCCCGTCCGAGGACAGGACGAGGTTCGCCGGCTTGACGTCGCCGTGGACCACGGGCGGGACATGCGTCCGCAAGTGCTCGAGCGCCTCGGCAGCCTGTTCGAGGTAGCCGATGGCGACCTCCGGGTCGAGGCCGGGCCGGCCCTCGCGTTCGAGCAGCGCGGCGAGGTCCGTTCCCTCGATCCAGTCCATCGCGATGACGTAGCGCTCGCCCTCGAAGAAGTCCTCGCGTACGAGCGGAAGCCCTGGATGCGGGGTGAGCGAGAGAAGAAGTCGCGCCTCCGTCAACAGCTCGGTGCGGGACGCATCGTCGGAGATCGAGCGGATCTTCAACGCCACGTAGCGGCCGTGGACGTGGTCGAGTGCACGAAGAACGTCACTCTCGCCGCCACTCCCGACCACTTCGAGCGCCTCGTAGCGCTCGCGGAGGAGGTGCGTCGTCACTCTCGATCGGCGTCCGCGCGCAGGTCGCCGAGCTTGACCGCCCCCAGAGCGAGCGCGGCGTTGGCGAGTCGGACGCGGCGCCGTTCGCCGTGCGGGCCCACGTCGAACTTGTCGTAGAGGCGCGAGAGGTGCTGTTTGACGGCGGCCTCGGAGACCACCAGCTCTGCCGCGATCGCGCGAATCGAGGCCGGCTCGGTGAACGCGTCGCCGGCGAGCAGCGGACGACAGAGAGCGACGAGAACATCGCGCTCGCGGTGCGTCAGGCGAGGCGGTTCCGAGATTGCAGCGGTCTCGGCGCCGCGAACCGGGCCGCGATAGACGAGCCGGAGCCTCCCGAGCAGGATCTCGTCGCCGGCGTGGAGCGCCTGCTCGCCGATGGTTCGCCCTCCGTTCACGAACGTGCCGTTCCGAGAGCCGAGATCGCGCACGCACCAGGTGTCGCCGAATCGCTCGAAGACGGCGTGCGAGCGCGACACCCCATCGCCGTCCACGACGACGTCGTTCGACTCGAGCGTTCCGACGGTCAGGCGCTCCGAGTCGAGCGGGTGGAGCTCCCTCCCGCCGCGGCCCCAAACCTCGACGTAGCTGCTCACCGCAAGCGCTCATTGTGTCGCTCGCGTCGAGTGGCTGCAACCGAGCGACGGT
>JBKPLV010000135.1:0-4622 GCA_046731795.1 Actinomycetota bacterium
CTGTTCGCCGTCGCGCTCGGCGCGTCGGTGCTCGGCGAGCCGGTCGGCCGCTCGCGCGCCTCCGGCGCGGTGCTCGTCGTCGCAGGCGTCGCGCTCGTCGCGCTCGCCTGAACGCTCCGGATAGCGAGACGCCTGGTCGCCCTCGAGTCGACATACACACCGCGGCCGCTCGGCGGCCGCGCTTTAGGGATTTGCCGGCGACCGGAATCTGCCTTCGCAGATTCCGGTCTTGCGGATAGTCCGGTGCTATCCTGGCTTCACCACATTTCACCGGCTTCACGAAATGGGCGCGTCGCGCCCATTTTTGTTGAGGGGGCTGTACATGAGCACGACTTTCGCGAGAGAACGGACACTCCAGGACGAGATCGCACCGGCGGTCGAGTCGCGCGTGCCCGGCGTCGAGGTCCTGGCCGTGGAGCTGCTCTCGCCGAGTCACTTCTGCGTCTACATCGACCACGCCGACGGCGTCGACCACGCACTCTGCGAGCGGGTGACGTACGCCCTCGACGCGTACCGCTCCGAGTTCACGATCGACGTCTCGTCGCCGGGGCCGGAGCGCCCGCTGCGCAAGCCGGAGCACTTCGTCGCGGCGCTCGGCCATACGGTGTCCGTCCGCGCCGACGGCGGGAAGAAGAATCGGCGCCGCGGCCGTCTGAGTGCCGCCGACGACCAGGCCATCACACTCGAGACCCGCGATGCCGGGCAGGTTCGCATCCCGTACGACGCGATCGTCCGGGCAAATCTGATCGACGAGGGGTTGACGACATGAGCCAAGAGATCATCGAGGGCATCCAGGCCATCGAAAAGGAGAAGGGCATCGAGGAGGGCGTCCTCATCACCGCGCTCGAGGATGCGCTCCGCGCCGCCTACAAGAAGACGCCGGGTGCCGCCCGGCACGCCGAGGTCAAGCTCGACGACGTCGGCGAGTTCCGGGTGTACGGGATCGAGATCCCCGAGGACATCGAGACACGTCTCGTCGACGAGGCTCGCGAGGCCCGCATCACCGAACTCGAGCAGCTCGAGGAGGAGACCGGTGAGCGCCAGCACACGCTCGTCTCGGACGACGACCTCGAGCTCGACTGGTCGCAGGTGCCCACGGACCAGATCAAGCGCACGGACGTGACGCCGGACAACTTCGGCCGCATCGCCGCGCAGACCGCGAAGCAGGTCATCCAGCAGCGGATCCGCGAGGCCGAGCGGGCGATCATGTACGAGGAGTACGTCGACCGTCAGGGCGAGGTCGTCACGGGCATCGTCCAGCAGGCCGGCGACCGCAACAACGTGCTCGTCGACCTCGGCCGCGTGGAGTCGCTGCTCCCGCGCTCCGAGCAGGTCGACGGCGAGCGCTATGAGCAGGGGAGCCGCATCAAGGCGGTCATCGCCGAGGTGCGCTCGGGCACGAAGGGCCCGCAGGTCATCCTCTCCCGTCGCGATCCGGAGCTCATCCGTGCGCTGTTCGAGCTCGAGGTGCCTGAGATCGCCGACGGTCTCGTCGAGATTCGCGGCGTTGCCCGCGAGCCGGGCTATCGCTCGAAGATCGCGGTCGAGTCCCACATGCAGGGTGTCGACCCGGTCGGCGCCTGTGTGGGCCCGCGCGGCTCGCGCGTGCGTATGGTCGTATCGGAGCTCCGCGGCGAGAAGATCGACATCATCCCCTGGAACACGGAGCCGGCGCGGTTCGTCGCGAAGGCGCTCTCGCCGGCGCGCGTGCGCGAGGTGTACATCGACGACGAGACCAAGGAAGCGACGGTCGTCGTCCCGAACGACCAGCTCGCTCTCGCGATCGGCAAGGAAGGGCTGAACGCGCGTCTCGCGACCCGCCTGACCGGCTGGAAGATCGACATCCAGTCCGAGCAGGAGTTCGCCGCCGCCGAAGCGGAGCTCGCCTACGGCGGCGTCGAGGACGGCGAGGAGTTCTCCGGGCGATGCGCGGCGATCCTCTCGAACGGGAAGCGCTGCCCGAACGCCGCGCTCCCGGGTTCGCGCTACTGCGGCGTTCCGGCGCACCAGGCGCTCGCGAACGAGGCTGCAGCCGCGGAGCCGCCCTCCCGGGACGAGGAGGAGCGCGCCGAGGGGCAGACGAACGGCGCCGCGCTCACCGAGGCCGTCGTGGAAGCGGAGGAAGAGGCCGCCGGAGACGAGCCGGACGCCGAGCTCGAGGTGGTCGCAGCCGCAGAGGAGCGAAACGAGGACGAGGAGGAGCAGGCTCGCGAGGGTGCGTGATCCCCGCGGGTTCTAGACTGAACGCCGATGGCTGACGGACGCAAGGGACCGAACCGACCGATTCGCCCCCGCCAGGGCCCTGGCGGGAGGAAGCGGCGCGTCGTCATCGAGGGTGGCGGCGGGCGCAGCGCGGGCCGCCAGGCCCGCGATCGCTCGAGCGCGCCGCCTCAGCCGCGCCAGGCGCCGGCACCGCCTCCTTCCGGCCCGATCACGGTCGAGTCCGGCGTCACGGTCAAGGATCTCTCGCAGGGGCTCGGCGTGCCGATGGGCGAGCTGATCAAGATCCTCATGGGGCTCGGGCAGATGCGGACGGCGACCCAGTCGCTGTCCGACGAGGAGGTCGAGATCATCGGCACCGAGCTCGAGCGCGAGATCACGATCAAGCACGCCGCCGACGAGGAGCTCGAGCCCGCGTCGTACGACGACGCTGAGGCCGACCTCGCGCCGCGCCCGCCGGTGGTCACGATCATGGGCCACGTCGACCACGGCAAGACGACGCTGCTCGACGCGATCCGCGAGGCTGCGGTCGTCGAGACGGAGGCGGGCGGGATCACGCAGCACATCGGCGCGTACCAGGCCGAGGTCGACGGCCGCAGGATCACGTTCCTCGACACCCCGGGTCACGAGGCCTTCACCGCCATGCGCGCCCGCGGCGCCAAGGTGACGGATATCGCCGTGCTCGTGGTCGCCGCGGACGACGGCGTCATGCCGCAGACGAAGGAGTCGATCTCGCACGCGCGCGCCGCGGAGGTGCCGATCGTCGTGGCCGTGAACAAGATGGACGTCCCCGACGCGAACGTCGACCGCGTGAAGAGTGAGCTCGCCGCCGAGGGTCTCCAGCCCGAGGACTGGGGCGGAGCGACGCAGTTCTCCGCGGTCTCCGCGAAGCAGAAGGAGAACCTCGACGACCTGCTCGAGAAGATCCTGCTCGTCGCGGACGCGGAGCTCGACCTGCGCGCGAACCCCGACGCCGAGGCCTCGGGAGTCGTCATCGAGTCGCGCCTGGACGTCGGGCGCGGGCCGGTCACGACGGTGCTCGTGCACCGCGGGACGCTGCGCGTCGGCGACGCCGCCGTCGCGGGAGACGCGTCCGGCAAGGTGCGCGCGCTCTACGACTACCGCGGCGAGAAGGTCAAGCAGGCCGGACCCGGGGTGCCGGTGGAGGTGCTCGGCTTCGACCATCCACCCGCCGCAGGTGAGTTCGTGCGTGTCGTGGAGCACGAGCGCCAGGCGAAGCACCTCGCGAACGTCCGCGCCGAGCGGCTTCGCCGCGAGCAGCTTGCGCAGCGGCCGCGGCGGCGCGTCTCGCTCGAGACGCTGCACGAGGACCTCCAGGCAGGCGAGGTGCAGGACCTGAACATCGTCCTCAAGGGCGACGTCCAGGGCTCCGTCGAGGCGCTCGTCTCCGAGCTCCAGAAGATTCAGCACCCGGAAGTGCGCGTGAACGTCATCCACACGGGCGTGGGCGGGATCACCGAGAACGACGTCAACCTCGCGTCGGCGTCGGACGCGCTCGTGATCGGCTTCAACGTGCGACCGAGCGCCGATGCACGCGGGCTCGCCGAGCGCGAAGGCGTCGACATCCGCACCTACCGCGTGATCTACCAGCTGACAGCGGACATCGAGCAGGCGCTCGTCGGCATGCTCTCGCCGGTCGAGACCGAGGAGCTGCTCGGCGAGGCCGAGGTGCGCGCGCTCTTCCGCGTCTCTCGCCTGGGGACGATCGCCGGCTGCATGGTCACGACTGGCGTCGTGCGGCGCAGCGCAAAGGCGCGCGTCGTTCGCGACGGGACCGTCATCTACGACACGTCGATCGCGCAGCTGAAGCGCTTCAAGGACGACGTCCGGGAGGTCGCGGAGGGCTTCGAGTGCGGCATCCTGCTCGAGGGGTTCAACGACGTGAAGGAAGGCGACGTCCTCGAGGTCTACGAGACGCGCGAGGTCGAGCGCACCGATCTCGACACGCCTGCGGCCCCCGCCGCACCCACGCCAGCCGCTGACGACGAGTAGCGCATCCGCGGGATCCGCGGAATCCTATGGCGCGTGAAGGATCTGCCGACCGGAACGGTGACATTCCTGTTCACCGACATCGAAGGCTCGACGCGGCTCCAATACGAAGTCGGCGTGGACCGCTATGCAGAGGTCCGTGCCGAGCATCATCGCGTCCTTCGTGAGGCCAGCGCGCTACACGGCGGCGTCGAGGTCGACGCCGCTGGAGACGGACTGTTCGTCGCCTTTCCTACGGCATCGGGGGGTGTCGCCGCCGCGATCGACGCGCAGCTCGCGCTACGCGGGCTCGTACGAGTTCGCATGGGGTTGCACAGCGGCGAGCCTCACTTGACGCCCGAGGGCTACGCGGGCACCGCTGTCGCGAACGCCGCTCGAATCGCGGCTGTCGC
>JBKPLV010000136.1:0-2079 GCA_046731795.1 Actinomycetota bacterium
CCGAAGGTGCAGCCGAAGATCATCGTGTAGCCCTCGCGGACGAGACCGGCGACGATCTGCGGCGCCTGGGCGTTCGAGAAGATGTTCTCCTTGTACGTCGTCTGAACCTTGTCCCCGAAGGTCTTCTGGACGAGCAGGCGGCCGCGCTCGTGCGCCTGCGACCAGCCGCCGTCGTTGTGCGGCCCCGGGTACATCCATGCGATCTTGAGCGGCGACTGGTCGGGCTTGGCCGAGCCCGCCGCCGTGAGCACGAGCCCCACGACCGCGAGCACGAGCACGAGCCCCGCGCCGACGACCTTCCTCCTCATCTACTCCTCCTGTCCCGCCTGCCGACTGACCCGCCGACTATACGACAGCGGGCGACGCATTACGCTGGCGGCGATGGAGGCATTGCAGCGGCGTCTCGCAGTCGCTCGCGGCGACGAGCCTGCCGATCTCGTCGTGCGCGGCGGCAAGGTTCTCTCGGTCTTCACTCGGGAGTGGCTGGATGCCAACGTTGCGGTGGTCGACGGCGTCGTCGCTGGGGTCGGGAGCTATTCGGGCCGGGAGACGATCGACGCCGACGGGAGCTTCGTCGTGCCCGGCTTCATCGACGCGCACATGCACCTCGAGTCGCCGAAGCTCATGGTCGACGAGTTCGCGCGGCTCGTCCTCCCGCTGGGGACGACGGCGGTGGTCGCCGATCCGCACGAGATCGCGAACGTGCTCGGGGTCGATGGGGTGCACTGGCTGCTGGACGCGAGCTCCGGGCTCCAGCTGGACGTCTTCTTCATGGCCTCCTCGTGCGTGCCGGCGTCACCGTTCGAGTCGCCCCGCCGGCCGCTGACGCCCGGCGACCTGGAGTCGCTCATGCGGCGCCGGCGCGTGCTCGGCCTCGCGGAGATGATGAACTTCCCCGGCGTCATCGCCGGGTCGCCCGCCGAGCTCGAGAAGCTCGGGCTGGAGGGCGCCCGCCACGTCGACGGGCATGCGCCGGGCGTCCTCGGCCGCGAGCTGCAGGCCTACGCGGCCGCCGGCATCCGCTCCGACCACGAGGCGCTCACCGTGGCCGAAGGCCGCGAGCGCCTGCGCGCCGGCATGTGGCTGCTCATCCGGGAGGCCTCGATGGCACGCAACCTCAGGGCGCTCCTTCCGCTCGTCCAGGAGTACGGGCCCTGGCGCATGGCGTTCTGCACCGACGACCGCGACCCCGACGACATCGCCGACTCGGGTCACATCAACGGCATGGTTCGCGAGGCGGTCGCCGCCGGGATCGCACCGGAACACGCACTGCTCATGGCCAGCCACCATCCGGCGCTCTGGCACGGCCTCTCCCGCCACGGCGCGATCGCGCCCGGCTACGTCGCCGACCTGCTCGTCCTCCCGGACCTCGTGCGCTTCCAACCGTCGCTCGTCCTCAAGGCCGGCCGCCGCATCGAGGACGTCCCGCGCGTAGAGATCCCGGAGTGGGTGCGGCAGTCGGTCCGGATCGCGCCGGTCTCACCGGCGGACTTCGCGATCCCGTCCGGCGGCGGGCCCATCCGCGCGATCGGTCTGATCGAGGACCAGGTCGTCACCGAGTCGCTCGAGCGGGACGCCGTGCTCGCGGGCGGCGAGGCGATCGCGAGCGCGGACCACGACCTCGCGAAGATCGCGGTCGTCGAGCGTCACCTGGCGACCGGGCGGATCGGGCTCGGATTCGTCTCCGGCTCGGGTCTCCGCCGCGGCGCGCTCGCCTCGAGCGTGGCGCACGACGCGCACAACATCGTGGTCGTCGGCATGTCCGACCGGGAGATGGCCTTCGCGGTCGAGCGGCTCGCCGAGCTCGGCGGCGGCATCGTCGCCGTCGACGGGCTCGAGGTGCTGGCTGAGCTCGCCCTGCCCGTCGCGGGCCTGCTCTCGGACGCGCCGCTCGCCGAGGTCGTCGAGCGCAGCCGCGCCTGCAACGACGCCGCACACAGGCTCGGCTGGCGAGGCGCGACGCCCTTCCTGACGCTCTCGTTCCTCGGGCTCTCGGTGATCCCGAGCCTCAAGATCACCGACCGCGGCCTCGTCGACGTCGACCGCTTCGAGATCGTGCCGCTCGCGCTATGAGGCGCC
>JBKPLV010000137.1:0-3638 GCA_046731795.1 Actinomycetota bacterium
GCTCGTACGCCTCCGTCTTCCCCTCGATGAATGCGAGCGGGTCGGACGAGATCTGCGCCGGGAGCTCGAGCGCCGATACCTGGGGTGCCTCCTCGTCGTCGCGCAGCACCCAGGCCGCGGTGACCGCGACCGCGCCGGCCGCCAGGAGAAGGACGACGAGCGCGACGACGAGCTTCACGGCAGTCTCAGCGCGCTCGAAGACCGGGGTGAGGCCGCCGCTAGCCCGCTCGCGCCCAGGGCCGGGGATCGGGGAGGGGCGTGAGGATCGGCTCGACCTGAGAGCGGAGGTGCTCGAACGCCGGCGGGAGGATGAGCGACTCGCCGAGGTGGTCACCGTCCTCGTCCACGGAGAAGCCGGGGCCGAGTGTCGCGATCTCGAAGAGGATGCCGTTCGGCTCGCGGAAGTAGATCGAGCGGAACCAGAAGCGGTCGATGATCGGTGAGGGCTGCAGCCCGGCCGCCACGACGCGCTCGTGCCAGGTGGCGTGCGCGTCCAGCGGCGACGACCAGGCGACGTGGTGGACCGTTCCCGCGCCGCCGAGCCCGCGCTCGGGAGGCGCATCGTCATAGGCGTAGACGCCTCCACGCGTCGGCCCGCGCGCTTCCCAGGCTTCCTCGCCGACGGCGACGAAGCCGAGCGTCTCCTCGAGGACGTGGCGGCTCCTTTCCGGTGACACGCCGAAGGCGCGGACGGCGTCGAAGCCCTGGAGCGCGTGCTCAGGAGGAACCTCCGGGTGCTCCGCGATCAGCGGCGCGTCGTCGACGGACGAGACCACGAGCCGATGCCGGAGACCCTCGGGATCTTCGAGCACGAGGCCGTCCTCGTCTCGAGTCACCGGCACAGGCTCGCCTGCAAGCCGCTCTTCCCAGAAGTCGAGCGCGTCCTCCGAGGCCACGCGCCACTGCACCGTGTGCACCATTCCCGCCCCCGCACGGCCCCTGCGCACGCCCGGGTACTCGAAGAACGTGATGTCGCTGCCCGGCGTCCCGTCCTCGTCGGCGTAGAAGAGGTGGTAGACCGTCGGGTCGTCTTGATTCACCGTCTTCTTCACGAGCCGGAGCCCGAGGACTCGCGTGTAGAAGTCGACGTTGCGCGGCGCGTCGCCCGTGATGCAGGTGACGTGGTGGATCCCATCGAAGCGCACGCGCCTAGCGTAGTTGGTGATCGTTAGGCTCCTGCGCGTGAAGATCGGGATCGTCGTCCCGTTCTCGTGGTCGTTCTGGGGCGCCGTCGTCGAGCACGCGGAGTCACAGGCAGCAGCGCTCGAGGAGCTCGGCCACGACGTGCGCCTGGTCATGGGCAACGACCCGCCCGGGCAGTTCACGCGCGTGCTCCACCCGCGCGTCGGCCGGCACGGACACCCTCCGGCGAACGTCATACCGGTCGGGCGCTCCGTGATCGTCCCGGCGAACGGCTCGCTCCCGAACATCGTCCTCTCGCCGCGCGCCTACTTCCGCACGGTGCGCGCGCTCGAGCGTGAGCGCTTCGACGTGCTCCACCTGCACGAGCCGATGACCCCGACGATCTGCTTGACCGCGCTCATCCGCGCCCGCTGCCCGCTGGTCGCAACCTTCCACGCGTCCGGGGATCTCGGCTGGATGAAATGGGGAACCCCCCTGTGGGGCTTCCTCATCGAGCGAATCGATCACCGAATCGCGGTCTCCGAGCGGGCGCGCGAGTCGCAGGTCCGCTGGCTTCCGGGCGAGTACGACGTCGTCCCGAATGGCGTCCTCGTGCCGGAGTCGGCTCCGGCGGGGGGACGTGAGCACCGGATCGTCTTCGCCGGGCGGCACGAGCCGCGGAAGGGTCTGCAGGTGCTGCTTCGTGCGTGGCCCGAGATCCACCGGCGGACCGGGCTCCGGCTGACCGTCGCCGGCGCCGACCCGCTCGCAGTCCGGCTGCTCCAGACCAGGCTTCGTGTCCATGACGACGGCCTCGACGTGGTCGGCTTCCTGAGCCAAGAGGAGCTGACGCGCACGCTCCTCAGCGCGAAGGCGCTCGTTGCGCCGTCGGTCGGGCAGGAGAGCTTCGGCATGGTGCTGACTCGCGCGTTCGCCTGCGCGCTGCCGGCCGTCGCCTCGGACATCCCCGGATACCGCGAGGTGCTCACGCCGGAGGTGGCCGTGGCGATCCGCCCGGACGATCCCGACGAGCTCGTGGACGCGGTCGTCCGCCTCGTCGAGGACGAGCCGCGCCGGGAGCGGATGGGGGAGGCGGCGCGGGCGCTCGCCGTCGAGCGGTACGCGTGGCCCGCGATCGCGCAGCGACTCGAGGAGATCTACACGTCGCTCGTCGAGCGAGAGGTACGGGTCGCCGCATGAGGATCGCGCGCTGGTCCCGCAACCCGTGGCTGCGCGGCGGAGTTGCGCTCGCCCTCGTGGTCGGGGCGGTGCTCGCAATCTGGTGGCGCGGCCCGGACTGGGGAGCGGTGTGGGACGCCTTCGACGCCGTCACGTGGCGCTGGGTGATCCTCGCCCTCGTCATCAACTTCCTCTCGATCGTCGCGCGCTCGGTTGCCTGGAAGCTGACGATCGACCAGGCACTGCCGGAGCCCCACCCGCGCTACGGGCACATCTTCTCGGCCTTCTGTGTCGGGCTGCTCGGGAACGCGGTCCTGCCCGCCCGCGCGGGAGAGTTCGCGCGCGTCGCGGTCCTGCGCCGTCGCTTGCCGGACCACGGAGACGGGACGAGCGCGACGCTCGTGGGCACGGTCTTCGCGCACCGGCTCTTCGATCTTCCCGCGGTCGCGCTGCTCGTCGTTTACGTCCTCCTGACGGCGAAGATCCCGGACTGGGCGGTCACGAGCCTCGTGATCTTCGGGTTGGTGGGCGCTGCGCTTCTGGCCGTCGCTCTCCTCTCGGCCCGTCGCCACGACCACCGCATGCCGTCGCTCGACGACGCGAGCACAGCCCGTCGCGTCGTGGCGATGGCCCGGCAGGGTCTCGGGGTCCTGCGGGCGCCGCTGCCGGCCGCGCTCGCCGTGCTGTTCCAGCTGATCGGCTGGGTCCTCCAGCTGCTCGCCGTGTGGACGGTGATGAAGGCGTTCGACCTCGACGCGCCGCTTCCGGCGGCAGGCGTCGTGCTGCTGCTCATGAACGTGGCGACGGTCTTTCCGCTGTGGCCGGGGAACATCGGCCTCATGCAGGCTGCGGTGGCCCTTCCGCTTCGCAACTACGGCGTTCCCTACGCGACCGGCTTCGCCTACGGGCTCGTGCTGCAGGCGGTCGAGATGTCGGTCGGGGTAGGTCTCGGCCTACTGGCGCTGGCGCGCGAGGGAATCTCGTTCGCGGTTCTGCGGCGCATGGAGAGCGATGCCGAGTCTCGAGAGAACGCGCTCGACGGCGTGGAAAGGATGATCGACGACCTCGAGCAGGAGACCGACCGCGAGCCAGAGGCAGCACATGAGGGTGCTGCTGTGCCCCGCTAGCCTCAAGGGCGTTCTCTCAGCGCGAGAGGCTTCGGCAGCGCTGGCGCGCGGAGCGCGTGCAGCAGGCGTCGACGCTGTCGAGCTGCCCGTCGCCGACGGGGGTGAGGGCACGGGCGAGGCACTGCACGCGGGACTCGGCGGCGAGTGGCGCGACGCCCTCGTCTCGGATCCTCTCGGGCGGCCCGTCTCGGCGCGCTGGCTGCTGCTCCC
>JBKPLV010000138.1:0-2781 GCA_046731795.1 Actinomycetota bacterium
CGCCCCGAACGAGCTCGCGTTGACCGCGTTTGCCAAGCCCTCCTGGAGCTCGTTCTGCTCCGCAGTCGTGAGTGACTCGGTTCGGATCTGGAACTTCGTGTACTCGCCGTTCGTCGACGGGCCCCGCCCCTGGATCACTGCGCCCGCCTGGCCGATCGTCGCGGCCTCGCTGCGGACCTGCTCCAGCGAGGTGGGCTGCGGCGTCGAGAAGGTGATCTGCGTGCCGCCCTTGAAGTCGATGCCGAGATTGAGACCCTTGACGCCGATCGCGACGATCGCGATCGCGACGACCGTCCCGGAGATGGCGAACCAGAGGCGTCGGCGGCCGATGTAGTTCCAGCGCAGCCAGCGGGGGACCCCCTGGCCGGTCGCGCCCATGAAGCGCGGGTTGTCGAACCATTCGAACCCGCCCAGGACAGCCAGGATGGCCCGGGTCGCGAGCACCGCTGTGAGCATCGAGAGCGCCGTGCCGATGAGCAGCATGAGCGCAAACCCGCGCACGCTCGCAGTCGCTACCGCGAAGAGCACCATCGCGGTGATCGCGGTCACGACGTTGGCGTCGACGATCGTGTGGAAGCCCTTGCGATAACCCTGCGTGATCGCCGCGCGCACGGACCTCCCGGCACGTACCTCTTCCTTGATGCGCTCGAAGATCACGACGTTCGCGTCGGCCGCGACGCCGAAGGTGAGGACGAGACCGGCGAAGCCGGGCAGCGTGAGCGTTACGTTGAAGAGGAGGATCGTCGCGTACAGGAAGGCGGCGTAGATCGCGAGTCCGGCGACCGCGACGAGGCCGAGGAAGCGGTAGAAGAGCAGGAGGAAGATCGCGACGAGGACCAGACCGGCGATGGCAGCGCGCCACGCCTCGGTCAGCGAGTCCTTCCCGAGAGTCGCGGAGATGTCTGTGCGGTCGAGCGTCTCGAACTTCACGGGCAGCGCGCCGGTCTGGAGAACGAGCGCGATGTCCTTGGCCTCCTGCAGCGAGTCGAGACCCTCGATCTGGGCCCGCCCGCCGCCGATGCCGCTCGACAGGCTCGAGTCCGTGTAGTCGATCTGCGGGAAGGTCCTGATCTCGCGGTCGAGGACGATCGCGAAGTGCTGCGGCGCGTTCTTCAGCTTGCCGCGCAACCACTCGTCACGCGTGATCTTCTCGAACTTGTCCGAGCCCTTGCCGGTGAACTCCATCGTCACGATCGGTCGGTTGGCGCCGCCCGGGCTCGTGTCGAAGTCGGCGCGCGTGCCAGAGAGCTTCAGGTCCTCGCCCGTCATCTGCGGGACGTCCGGGGGCTCGTACTCGAAGAGGTAGTAGTTCGTCTGGTCGGGCGAAGCGCCGCCTCCGTTCTGGCCTCCCGGGCAGATGACCGCCTTCGCCGCGTCGGGGTTCGGGTCGCCGCACGTGACCACGACCATGTCATGGGGCACCGCGAAGAGGTCACGGTTCGGCCCCTTCGCCTTCTTCTGTGCCTCCGCCTGGGTCTCGAACGGGCCCGAGAGGACCCGTTTGGTCTTCGTGTTGACGACGTACCAGGCGTCGGACTTGCCGTCCTCGACCTGCGACTGGACGGGCGCGAGCAGGTCGTAGAGCGAGGTGTGCTCGACCGGGAAGCCCTGGATGGAGATCGACGGGGGGACGAGGGACGTCTCGAGGTCGTACAGCTCGAGCTGTGCGGTCGTGCCGATGATCCGCGCTGCCGCCTGCGGGTTCTTCACTCCGGGCAGGTCGATCACGATCTGATCGGAGCCCTGCTCGCGGATCTCCGGCTCGCTCACGCCGAGCTTGTCGACGCGGCTCCGCATGATCTCCACCGAACGGTCGAGGTCCTCGCTCGTGAGTTCCCGGTTGGGCGGCGGGACTGCCTGGAGCGTGACCTGCAGCCCTCCCTGGAGATCGAGCCCCAGCGTCGCCTTCTGGTGCAGAGGCGATGCGGGGATCGCCATCAGGGCCACGGCGACCAGCGCCGCGGCGATGATTCCGAGGACGAGGAATGAGTTGCGCCTGCTCACGTTCGGCGCCCCAGGTTAGCGGCGGTCGTCACCAGCCGTCATATCCGCGGCAGCGCTCCTAACCGCTTCTTCCTGGTCCGTAACTGCAGCTTCATCGCCCTCTTGCGAATCGTCGTATGCGTCGGCGACGAGCCCGTCGTCGTCCTCGTCGGCGGGGTCCTCGTCGTCCTCGGGCTCGGCTTCGTCGTCCTCTTCCTCCTCTTCGGGCGGGAGGACGGCGGCGATGCCGCGTCGCGTCATGTGCACCGTCACTTCGTGGGCGATCTCGACGACGACGTCGTCGCCCTCGGCGTGCGTGATCGTGCCGTAGATGCCCCCGGTCGTGAGCACGTCGTCCCCGACGCTCGCGTTCTCGATCATGGACTGCTGCTGCGCCTGCTTCTGTCGCTGTGGCCGGATCATGAGGACGTACATCACGCCCAGCATCAGCGCCATGATGATCACGATTTGCACGGTTCCTCCTCCAGTGGCGCAGCGAGCCGTGCGAGGGTCTCGTCTCTGAAGCTCGAGAAGGCTCCTCGCTCGATCGCTGCTCGCGCACGCGCGGTCAGGTCGAGTACGAATCGCAAATTATGCAGGCTCAGGAGCCGAATCCCGAGAAGCTCGCGTTGCGTGACGAGGTGGCGGATGTATGCGCGCGAGAAGCGCTCGCACGCCGGACAGTCGCAGTCGGGATCGAGAGGGCGCGGGTCCGTCCGATACGAGGCGTTGCGCAGGTTGAGCCTACCCTCCCACGTGAGCGCCGACCCCGTGCGCGCGGTCCGGGTCGGAAGCACG
>JBKPLV010000139.1:0-5979 GCA_046731795.1 Actinomycetota bacterium
ACCTGCCGAGCTCCGCGGCAAGTTGGGCCAGATCGGCATCGGGCTCTTCTTCGGCAAGCGCCTGGTAGGAGCGCTCCATCCGCTCCAGTCCGTCCTCCAGGCGCCCCGTGTCCCACATGATCTGCGCTCCGCGCGCCTCAACGCGCGCGGCGGCATGTGTTTGCCCCGACTCCCGGAAGAGGTGGATCGCCTGCTCGAAGTGGGCTCCGGCGGCCTCCGGCCGCGCGCCAGTGAACGCCGCGAGCCCCGCATGCTCGTGCAGGTCCGCCTGGACGCTTGCGTCGTCCGAGAGCTCGATAGCACGCTCGTACGCGTGTTGGGCCTCTTCGTTGGCGGCGAGCGACGCGGCTCGCTCGGCGGCGCGTATGAGCATCTGCCGCGCCCGCGCGCGGATCTCTTCCGCGTCCACGTCGTCCGGCGTGGCTCGGTACGCGTCGAAGTAGTGCGCCGCCAGAACCTCGACGCTCTCGTCGTCGTCGCCGAGTGACTGCAGGTACTCGGCCGCTGCGAGGTGGAGCGTCTTGCGTTCTCTTCGGGAGAGGGTGTCGTATGCGACCTTCTTCACCAGGTCCTGGAGGAAGCCATATTGGCCGCGCTCGGGCGAGAGAGGATCCGCGGAGAGCGAGACCATTTCCTTGCGCACGAGTGAGGCGAGGACCTGTTCGAGCTCGCTCTCGGGCACGTTCGAGACCGACGCCAACCCCCGAAGCGTGAAGGTGCGCCCGAGCACGGACGCATGCTGGACGCTGCGCCTCTCCTCGACGGAGAGGCCGTCGAGTCGCGCGGAAATGAGCGCCTGCAGCGTCTCCGGCACCTCGAGGGTCTCGATCTCTCCGGCGAGCCGGTACGTGTGGCCCTCGCGGACGAGGACGCCACGGTCGAGCAGCATGCGGACCGTCTCGACCGCGTAGAAGGGGACACCCTCGGCACGCTCGAGGATGCGCGTCCGAAGCTCCTCGGAGAGTCCGGGCACGGGCTCGGTGAGCAGCACTTCCATCGCGTCGCTCGACAACGGCTCGAGGAAGATCGAGGTGAAGTTGCGCTTGCCGGATCCCCAGGTCGGTCGGCGGTCCTGCAGCTCGGGTCGGGAGAGTGTAAGGACGAAGAGCGGTACGTCCCGCGACCACTCGACGAGGTACTCGATGAAGTCGAGTAGTGCGCTGTCGGCCCAGTGGATGTCCTCGAAGACGAGCACGGTTGGCCCCGTCTGCGCCAGCCGCTCGAAGAACATGCGCGCTGCCGCGAAGAGGTTCTCCTGGTCGCCGACGGCGCCCTCCTCGAGCCCGAGCAGGTGCGCGAGGCGCGGCTCGGCGAAGCGGCGCTCCTCGGGGTCGGGGATGTGCTCCTCGATCGCGTGGCGAAGCTTCTCGCGCGCCGCAGAGGCATCCTCGTCTTCGACGATGCCCGCGCGGCCGCGGACCATCTCCGCAAGTGCCCAGAAGGCGACCCCGTCGCCGTACGCCAGGCAGCGTCCCGAGTGCCACCACACCCCGCCGACGAGACCGTCGATGTACTTCTCGAACTCCCACGAGAGGCGCGACTTGCCGATGCCGCCGATCCCGACGACGGAAACGAGGTGGGGCCTCCTGTCTTCGGCCGTCGCGTGATACAGCTCCTTCACGAGCCGGAGCTCGCGGTCGCGGCCGACGAACGGCGGCTCGATTCCACTCGACTTCACTGCTCCCCCGCGTAGCCCGACGACGCGAACCGCCTGCCAGAGTTCGATGGGCTCGGCCTTCCCCTTCAGAGTGTGGCTTCCGGCGTCCCCGAAGACGACCGCTGCTTCGGACGCACGTTTGGTTGCTTCACCGACGAGCACGGTTCCGGGCTCGGCGGCGGATTGGATCCGCGAGGCGGTGTTGACGAGGTCGCCGGCGACCATCCCCTGCCCTTCTGCGCCGAGTGTCACGGCCGCCTCGCCGGTAAGCACACCGGCGCGGGCGCGAAGCTCGGGCGCGCCGACTTCGGCGCCGAGTGCGGACACCGCAGCCACCAGGTCGAGCGCAGCACGGACGGCCCGCTCCGCGTCGTCCTCCTGCGCGACCGGAGCGCCCCATACCGCCATGACCGCGTCGCCGATGAACTTCTCCACCGTGCCGCCGTAGAGCTCGATCACTGTGCGCGCCGATTCGAAGTAGCGCGAGAGGAGCTCGCGGACGTCTTCGGCGTCGTGCGCCTCCGAGAAGGTCGTGTGCCCCACGATGTCGGCGAAGAGGATCGAGACGAGGCGCCGTTCGGCTGCGGGAGCGGCAGGCGTGGGAGCGGCGATCGAGGCAGTCGATGTGAGCGCGATCCCGCACTCGCCACAGAACTTGACTGTCGGAGGGTTGGCGGTTCCACAGCTCGGACACGCTTGGGCGAGCGCGTTTCCACACTCACCGCAGAACTTCCTCCCCGCCTCGTTCTCCGCGCCGCAGGACGTACATGTGATGACGTCGGCCACGTGCGCACTCTATTCCGCTCAACGTAGCGGCTCAATCGCCGGCGGCTACGCTCCCGGCGTGTTCCTGGACAGCGCCGAGCCGGGCGACGCACTCTCGCCGACGAGGGCCTGGTGGCTTCGCGTTCCGGCCGTGCTGCTGAGCCCGCGCTCGGTCTTCTTCGCGCTGCGGGACGAGGACGACGAGGACGTGGCGGCGCGCTCGGAACCGCTGCTGCTCGTCATCTGGCTGGCCGGCATCGCGGCCGTGCTGGCGACGCCGACCGCGGCCGACATCCTCGACGATCCCGACTACGACTCGTTGCTGCTCGCCATCTGGGCGTTCATCGCCGGCGGTCTCTACGGGTTCGTCGGCTACTTCGTCGTCGGAGTCGCGCTCCTGTTCGGCGTACGACTGCTGGGCAGCCTCGGGACCTTCCGGCGAACGCGCCAGACCGTCGGCTTCGCGCTCGTCCCGCTCGCGGTCTCGCTTGCGCTCCTCCTGCCGCTGCGGCTCGCCGTGTACGGAGGCGACACGTTCCACTCGGGTGGCGCCGACGAAGGAGCGGGCGAGAGCATGCTTCTCGTCGCCGAGCTGGCGTTCGCGGTCTGGTCGGTGGGGCTCCTCGTGCTCGGCGTCCGGGTCGTGCACGGCTGGAGCTGGCCGCGGGCGCTCGCGGCCGTCGTCGGCGCTGCGGCGTTGCTAGCTGCGGCGCTCGGCGTGTTCGTGATGATCTGAGGCGCTCGCCTCGAACACCTCGAGCTCCTCGTCCGGCATCGCGTACGTGTGCTGCTCCTCCGGGAAGCGGTGCTCGCGCACGTCTGCCGCGTAGGCCGAGAGAGCCTCGCGGATCTCGGTGGCGATCTCCGCGTAGCGCTTCACGAACCGCGCGGTCCGGCCTTCGTACAGACCGAGGATGTCGTGCCACACGAGCACCTGCCCGTCGCAGTCCGGCCCGGCGCCGATCCCGATCGTCGGGATCGCGAGGTCGCGCGTGATGCGCGCCGCGACCGGCGAGGGCACTGCCTCCAGCACGAGCGAGAAGCAGCCGGCGGCCTCGAGCGCGCGTGCGTCGTCGTAGAGTCGGAGCGCCTTCTCGGCCGAGCGGCCCTGCGCCTTGTACCCGCCGAGCATCGTCGCCGACTGCGGCGTCAGGCCGAGGTGGCCCATGACCGGGATGCCGGCGCCGACGATCGCGCGGACGCGCGGGAGCATGGCGCCTGCCCCTTCGAGCTTGACTGCGTCTGCGCCCGCCTCCTTGACGAAGCGGATCGCGTTCTCGACGGCGTCCGTGTCCGAGACCTGGAACGAGCCGAACGGCATGTCGGCGATTACGAGCGGCCGCCGCGCGCCGCGCGTGACGGCACGCGTGAGCATCAGCATCTCCTCCATCGACGCCGGGACCGTCGAGTCGTGCCCGAGCACGGTCATCGCGGCGGAGTCGCCGACGAGGACGAGATCCGCTCCGGCCTCGTCCGCGAGACGGCCACCCGGGGCGTCGTAGGCGGTGACCATCACGATCGGCTGGCGCCGTACCTTCATCTCGGCCAGCTCCGTGAGCGGCAGCTTGCCCGGGCCGGGCGTGGCAGGGACCGGGCCCTGAGGACGAATGCTCATGACGGATCTCCTTCCAGGGGGACATTGTCGATGAGACGGGTGGAGCCGACGCGGACGGCGGCGGCCAGGGTCGGTGGCTCGAAGTCGGCGACCTCGACGTAGTCGATGTCGAGCCCGTTTGCGGCCGTGAGCAGCGCGAGCGCCTCTTCGCGGTCGCGGGTCCTGAGCGCCCGCGGCAACGCCAGAGCGCGCTCGCGCTCGTCGGCCGAGAGCAACGCGTTCCGCGACGACAGCGCGAGCCCGTCTCGGTCGCGCACGACCGGGAGCACGCGGAGCTCGACCTCGACGGCGAGGTCGCGGATCAGGCGTCGCAAAACCTCGACCTGCTGTGCGTCCTTCTGACCGAAGTACGCGCGAGTGGGGCGGACGACGTTGAGGAGCTTCAGGACGATCGTCGCGACGCCGCGGAAGTGTCCCGGCCGGAAGCGCCCCTCGAGGATCGAGCCGACCTCGGTAACGTCGACCCAGGTCTGGAAGCCGGGCGGGTACATCTCGTCGACGGACGGTGCGAAGACGAGATCGACCCCCTCGCTGCGCGCGAGCTCGAGGTCACGGGCTTCGTCCCGCGGGTACGCGGCGAGGTCGGCGTTCTCGCCGAACTGCGCCGGATTCACGAAGAGGCTCATGACGACCGTGTCGCACTCGGCGCGGGCGGCGCGCAGGAGCGAGAGGTGGCCCTCGTGCAGTGCGCCCATCGTCGGCACGAGCCCGATCGTTCCCGAGCGCCGCGGCTCGAGCGCGCTCCGGGCCTCGGCGATGGTGCGGACGACCCTCACGCCGGCACCTCGGCCGGGTCACGACCGGCGATGCGCGCAGTCGCTGCGGCGAGGACGAGGTACAGGTCCTCGAGCTCGGGCCGCTCGGCGCGGATGACGCGGAGGTGCCGCTCGACGGTCTCCCAGTCCCCGCGTGCGATCGGGCCCGTCAGCTCGAAGCCGGTGTCCAGCACGCCCCGCATGAGCGGGTCGAGCGCCTCAGGCGGCGCGCCCGCTGCCTCGAGCAGCGAGCCCGCGGCCGTGCGCAGCGTCACGAGGTAGTTGGACGCCATCGCCGCTCCGGCGTGATACGCGGCGCGGGCGTCGTCGGCGAGGTCGAACGGGCGCAGGCCGAGCGTCTCGGCGAGCGACCAGCCGACCCCGCGTGCCTCCGCGGTCTCGGCGGTGACCGCGCCCCAGGTGCCGTCGAGCTGCTCCGGGCCGAGCGCTTTCGAGAACGTCTGCAGCGGGTGGAGCGAGAAACGCCGCTCGTGCGGGTCGAGCGCAGCGAGCGGCGTCGCGCCGCTCACGTGGGCGATCCAGGGCCCGGGCGCGGTCTCGCGAGCGACCTCGGAGATCGCGCGGTCGGGGACGCACAGGAGGACGACCTCCGGCTCGGGTGCGTCGAGCACCACGCCCCGCTCCGCGAGCCGCGCTCCCATCGCCGAGCCGACGCGTCCACGCGCGCCGACGATGCTGATTCTCTCGATCATGACCGTTGCTCCAGTTCCCGAGCGGGATACCGGGCCAGGGGAAGTGTGCCCTGCCGCGCTACTTCTCCGCAAGGCGCGCCTCGAGCTGCGCGCGGGCTGCGGGCCAGTCGTCGTCGGTCACGCTGAACCAGGCGCTGTCGCGGTTCTCCCCGCCGCGCACGAGCATGTGCTTACGGTGGACGCCCTCGAAGCTCGCACCGAGCGCGGCGAGCGCTCCGCGCGAGCGCTCGTTGGAGGCGTCGGTCTTGAACTCGACCCGCCGGCAGCTCCACTCCTCGAACGCGTGCCGGAGCTGCAGGAGCTTCGCCTCGACGTTCGCACCGCTGCCCCAGACGCGCGGATGGAGCCAGGTCCAGCCGATCTCGACCGAGCGATGCTCCGGCCGCAGCGCAAGGAATCGGGTCGAGCCGACCACCTCCCCGCCGCGCAAGGTCACGAGCGGGATCTCCGCGCCCCCCTCGGAAGCGTCGAGCG
>JBKPLV010000140.1:0-2631 GCA_046731795.1 Actinomycetota bacterium
TCCAGCTTCGCCGCTGGAGATCCGGCAGCGTCGCCGACGAGGAGGGCGAGCGCGCCTGCCAGCGCCGCTAGCCAGACCTTCATCACGGGGCGGAAGGGTATCCCGTCGCGCTGGGGCCCGACCGCGCTTGCGCCATCGAGCGTAACGGCGACCACGGCTCGGCCTAGACTCCCCCGCGCATGGATCCGCGTCCCATCGGCGTGTTCGACTCCGGTATGGGCGGGCTCACCGTTCTCCACGAGTGCCTCGTCACGCTCCCGCACGAGGACTTCGTCTACCTCGGCGACGGCGCGCGGCTCCCGTACGGGCCGCGTCCGCTCGACGAGATCAGACGCTTCGCGGCCGAGATCGCCGGCTACCTCGAGCGCCAGGGCGTGAAGCTGATCGTCGCCGCGTGCAACTCGGCCACCGCCGCCGCGCTTCCCGACCTCCAGCGCGAGCTGTCCGTGCCGGTGATCGGCGTGCTCGCCCCGGAGGCGCACGCCGCCGTCCTCGCGACGCGCAACCGCAGGATCGGGCTGCTCGCGACGGAGGCGACGGTTGCCAGCGGCCGCTACCCCGCGCTGGTGCGCGCGCTCGATGCCGGCGCCGAGGTCGTCTCGGTCGCATGTCCACGTCTCGTGCCCCTCATCGAGGGCGACGACGCATTCGGCGAGGAGATCGCAGAGGCGGTCCGCGAGTACGCGACGCCGCTGAAGGAGGCTGGCGTCGACACCGTGATCCTCGGCTGCACGCACTACCCGCTGATCCGCCCGCTCCTCCAGCGCGTGTTCGGGCGCGGAGTCACGCTCGTCTTCTCGGCCGAGGAGACGGCCCGCGAGGTCGCCGAGACGCTCACTCGCAAGGGGATCGAGAACGAGGACGGGCGGGACGGCGCGTACCGCTTTCTCACGACCGGCGATCCCGTGCTCTTCCGCGACCTGGGCCGCCGCTTCCTCCAGCTCCCGATCGCGTCGGCCGAGCACGTCGAGGTCGCGACCCTGGAAGCCGCCGCATGAGACACGACGGGCGCCGTCCTGGTCAGCTGCGTGAGCTCGACGTCGTGCCCGACTACCTCGAGCAGCCGCACGGCTCCGTCCTCTACGCCCAGGGGAAGACGATCGTGCTCTGCACCGCGACCGTCGAGGAGGGCGTGCCGCGCTGGCTCCAGCGATCCGGGCGCGGCTGGATGACCGCCGAGTACGCAATGCTTCCCGCCTCGACCGGGGAGCGCACCCAGCGCGCAGTCTCGCGCGGGCGGCCGGACGGCCGGACGGTGGAGATCCAGCGCCTGATCGGTCGCGCGCTTCGCTCGGTCTGCGACTTCCAGGCGCTCGGGGAGCGGACGCTCTGGCTCGACTGCGACGTCCTCCAGGCCGACGGCGGAACGCGCTGCGCTTCCATCACCGGCGCGTGGATCGCCGCGCGGCTGGCGCTCGATCGCTTCGGGCTCGCGAAGGCGCTCACGGGCTCCATCGCCGCCGTCTCCGTCGGGATCGTCGACGGTGCGGCCGTGCTCGACCTGGACTACGAGGAGGACTCGAGCGCGGAGACGGACATGAACGTCGTGATGACCGGCGACGGCCGCCTGGTCGAGGTGCAGGCGACCGCCGAGCGCGATCCCTTCTCGCGCGAGCTGCTCGACGAGCTGCTCGACCTCGCCGCGGGCGGGATCGAGGCGCTCACCGCCGCGCAGGACGAGGCGGCAGCCGCAGCAACTGCGTGAAGCTTCTCCTCGCATCGCACAACGAAGACAAGCTCCGCGAGCTCCGCAGCGCGCTTCCGGACTGGGAGATCGCACTCGTCGACACGGACGAGGAGCCCGCCGAGGACGGGGAGACCTTCCTCGAGAACGCGCGTCTCAAGGCACTCCACGGACGCCGCAACGCTCCGCCGGACGCTTGGGTCGCCGGTGAGGACTCCGGCATCGAAGCCGCCGCGCTCGGCGGTCGGCCGGGTGTCCACTCCGCTCGCTGGGCCGACGACGGCGTCGCTCAGCTCTTGCACGAGCTCGAGGGCGTGAGCGACCGGCGTGCGCGCTACGTGTCGCAGCTCGTCGTCCTTGCCCCTGACGGCGAGGAGATCCATGCGCGAGGCACGCTTGCGGGCACCGTGTCCGAGGCCCCGAGGGGAAGCGAAGGCTTCGGCTACGACCCGATCCTCATCCCCGTGGGCCAGACCCGCACCGTGGCCGAGCTCGGGAACGAGTGGAAGGCGCGTCACTCACACCGCGCCCGCGCTGCCAGCGAGCTGGCGCGACGTCTCGCCGAGCGCTGATAGCGTCGGCTCGATGGAGGCCGCGCAGGCGCTACGCGAGCTCATGGAGCTCTCGTCGCAGATCACGAGCGCCCTCGTGCTCGAGGCGAACGGGTCCGTGCTCGCGGCATCGTCAGAGGATCCGGCGCGCGTCGACGCGCTCACGGCCTCGACGCTGGAGCTCGTGACGGCCGCAGCGGAGCTCGGGAGCGAGGGGCGCGAGGTCACCCGCGTCGAGGTCGAGCTCGACGAAGGCGCGTTCTTCGTCGTGCGGGAGGGCGGGAGGACGGTTGCTGCGGTGACCGGCCCGAAGCCCACGTCGGGCCTCGTCGTCTACGACCTGCGGACCTGCGCACAGGCGATCGACGCGCCCGAGGCGAAGAAGCGGCGCACCAC
>JBKPLV010000141.1:0-7332 GCA_046731795.1 Actinomycetota bacterium
CGGTCGAGGGCGTCATCCACTACTGCGTCGCGAACATGCCGGGCGCCGTCCCGATCACGTCGACGCGGGCGCTGACGAACGTCACGCTTCCCTACGTCGAGCAGCTCGCGGAGCTGGGAACGACCGGCGCGGTCACCGCGAGCGCCGAGCTCGCACGGGGCGTGAACACGATCGGCGGCAAGCTCACGTACGAGGCCGTCGCGGACGCGCACGGCATGGACTACACGCCGCTCGACGACGCGCTCGCCGCCGGCGTCGCCTGAGCCGGTTTTCCGGCGCCAGAGCCCGGCTCCCGCTGAGGACTCTGTGAACCGCTCGCGAATACGATCAGCACGTGGATCGCGAGCGCTCGCTCGACGAACGGCTGGCCGAGGTCGAAGCACGCCTCGCTGACCTCGGCGGGCGCCTTTCCGAGCTCGAGCAACGCGACCGGCCTGAGCCCGCGCCCGAGACCCGCGCGTCGGCACCCGTCGTCGCGCAGGCTCAGCCCCCCGCACCGCCGGCTCCGCCGCGCGAGCACCCCGTGCTCCGGCGGCCCGGTGAGACGTTCGAGGACCTGGTCGGCGGGCGCATCCTCGCGGCGCTCGGCGGGCTCATCATCCTGATCGGCGTCGTCCTCTTCCTCGTCATCGCCGTCGATCGCGGCTGGATCGGCGTCGAGGCTCGCGTCGCCCTCGCGTTCGCGGGATCGACCGCGCTGCTCGCCGTCGGCCTGTTCCTGTACGAGCGGCGCGGTCAGACCGATGCGGCGATCGCGGCCGTCGCCACCGCCCTCGCCTCGCTGTACGCGTCGCTGACCTATGCGACTGCCGTACAGGACGTGATCGGGCACACCGCCGGCCTGCTGGTGGCGGGGCTCATCGGTATCTCCGGGGCCGTGATCGCGGTCCGGTGGCGCTCACAGATCGTCGCGGCGCTCGGGATGCTCGGTGCGCTCGCCGCTCCGGTGCTCGTGGAGAGCGGGGCGTCGACGCTCGCCCTCGCCTTCATGGCGCTCGCGCTCGTCGGCACGGTCGCCATCCTCGTCTGGCAGCGGTGGGGCTGGCTCGCGATCGGTGCGTTCCTGCTCACTGCTCCTCAGCTCGCGTTCTGGGCCGATGACCGGAACGGCCTGCTGTTGCCGCTCCTCGTCCTTGCGCTCTACTGGGGCGCGTTCGTGGTCGCGGCGATCGGCTTCGAGCTGCGCGTGCCGACGTCGAAGCTCCGCGTGTCGTCGACCTCGGTGCTCCTGCTCAACGCCGCGTTCGCCGCGGCCCTCGGCGGCGCCTTGATCGACGAGCGAGGCTCCCTGGACGGCGTGACGGCCTGGGTGCTCGGACTGACCGTCGTCCATGTGCTTCTCGGCGGGTTCGGCTTCCGGCAGCGCATGAGCCCGGAGATTGCCGGCCTGCTCGTCGCCATCGGCATCGGTCTCTCGGGCATCACGCTCGCGCTGGCGCTCGACGGGCCGGTGCTCGTCGTGGGCTGGTCCGCCGAGGCGGCGATCCTGGCCTGGGTTGCGAAGCGGACCGGCGAGGAACGCGCGCTCGTTTTCTCCATCGCGTTCCTCTCGCTGGCGGCGATCCACACGCTGGTGGACGAGGCACCTCCCGACGCCCTTCTCGACGGCGTCGGAGCTCTCGGGCAGGCGCTCGTCGCCACTCTCGCCGTCGGGGTCGCCGCGTTCCTCATGGGGCTCCTGGTCCAGCGACGCGACGTCGCGATGCTGCTCTTCGTCACTGCGGCCGTCGCGTTCGTCTATGCCGCGTCGCTCGGCATCGTCGACCTGATTCAGGGCGATCAGATCGAGCGCTCCCAGACCGCGCAGGTGGTGTTGAGCGCCTTCTGGGCGAGCACCGGGCTCGTGGCGATCGTGGTCGGGCTCGTGCGGGACCTTCGCGAGGTCCGCTACGGAGGGCTCGTGCTCCTCGGCCTCGGCGTCGCGAAGCTGTTCTTCTACGACCTCGCGGAGCTCGAGCAGCTGTATCGCGTGCTGTCGTTCATCGCCGTCGGGCTGCTCCTGCTGGCGGGCGCATATGCCTACCAGCGCGTGCGCTCGGTTGGGCGGCCGGGCACGTGAAGCTGCTCGCGTTGCTCGCCGTCCTGGTTGCGGTGGGCGCCGGAGACGTCGACGAGAGCGATTTCCACTACACGCGGCCGCTCCAGGCTGTCGCGGGCAGCCCTGTCACCGTGGAGCCCGACGCGCGGATGTACGGTCACGCGCGGATCGGATTCCCGGACCTCCGCATCCTCGACGCGAACGGCCTGCAGGTCCCCTGGCGGCCGGAGCCGAAGCCAGCCGCACTCGCCTCGACGCCGGTCGCACTCATCGCCCGCGGCCGACGCGAGGGGGCGGTCTCCGTCGTCCTGGACCGAGGCGCCGCTCGTCCCGTGATTGACCGCGTCGAGCTCGAGATTCCGGACCGCACGTTCACAGGACGTGTGGTCGTGCTTGGCAGCAACACGGGAGCCGAGGGCTCGTACGCGAGGCTCTCCAGCACTCCGATCTACTCGGTTCGGGGCGCGGTGAGCGCGCGGAGCACCACGGCCGTCTTTCCGCCCACGGACTACCGTTATCTGCTCGTCCAGGCGCGGGGCGTTTCCGACATCACGGGAGCGAGCGTCGCTCGCAATCCCGAGCAGCCGCCTCTGGAGTCCGTCTCCTCGACGTCGAGGACGAGCCAGGAGGAAGGCCCGACGGTCGTCGTGCTCGACCTCGGGTTCCGCAAGGTGCCGGTGGACGGGGTGCACGTCGGATCGAGTACGCCGAGCTACGTTCGTCCCGTGCGCGTCGAGGGCTCGAACGACGGCCGCACGTTCGTGCCACTGGCCGACGGTCAGGTTGCACGCTTCCCCGGTGTCGACCTCTCGAAGGTCGACGTCGATGCTCACCACCGCTTCCTCCGGGTCACGATCGAGAACGGGGACGATCGCCCGCTCGCGCATCTGAACGTCGACGCCGAGGCGACACCGCGGCGGCTCCTCCTCGCGGGCGGTTATGCGCCGCCGTTCCGTCTCCTCTACGGCGGGCCCGGGGTGACGGCGCCGACCTACGACTTCGCGCGCCTGCCGGCGCCGGCGACCGGCTTCGAGGACGCGGTCGAGGGAAAGCTCGGCGCCGAAGCTGTCAACGCCTCCTTCGCGCCCCCGACGACGTCCGGGACGTTCTTCGAGCGCAACGACGGCCTCATCGAGGCGCTGCTCGTCGTGGCGGCGCTCGTCGTCGCGGCGGGCGGGGTGCTCGCGCTCCGCCGCCGGAGCTGAGATTCAGGCGCCCGCGCGCTTCGAGCGCCGGAAGAGCGTTCCCGCCCTGCTCTCCTCGCCTCGCTTCGACCCGGAGTCGTCGTCCGGCTTCTTCGGATTCCGCTCTGTCGGGAAGATCTTGACCACGCCGAACGTGATCGCCGCGGCGAGGCCGACGATCGCGACGATGTACACAACCAGCAGTAGTAGCCCGAGGGCGTCGCTCACAGCCGCCGTAGAATAGCGGCGTGCTCGAGCGAAGATCCCGCACCCACGAGAGCTCCCGGTCGCGCTAGTGCCTCGTGCGTGTGTGATCGTCCTCGACGCGGTCGGGGCAGGGGAGCTGCCGGATGCCGGCGAGTACGGAGACGAAGGCTCGAACACACTGGGAAACGTCGCGCACTCGGTCGGAGGTCTCGACCTCCCGAACCTCGAGGCGCTGGGCCTGGGCAACATCATGCCGCTCGAGGGTTGTCCTCCGCAGCCCGGCGCTCCCGCGGTCGCGGGCCGGCTCTTCGAGCGCTCGAAGGGCAAGGACACGACGACGGGCCACTGGGAGCTGATGGGCGTCGTCACGCCGACGGCATTCCCCACGTACCCGCACGGCTTCCCGGACGACGTCATCGATCCGTTCATGAACCAGACGGGCCGAGGCGTGCTCGGCAACAAGCCAGCGTCCGGGACCGAGATCATCCAGGAGCTGGGCGAGGAGCACCAGCGGACCGGGAAGTGGATCGTCTACACGTCCGCCGACTCCGTCTTCCAGATCGCCGCGCACGAGGACACGATCCCGCTCGAGGAGCTCTACGACGGGTGCCGTGTGGCGCGCGAGATCTTGACCGGCCGCCACGCCGTCGGGCGGGTCATCGCGCGTCCGTTCACCGGCGAGCCCGGGAACTACGAGCGAACGCCCAACCGCCACGACTTCTCGCTCGAGCCGCGGCGGCCGAACTACCTCTCGTCCGTCCGCGATGCGGGCGCCACGGTGTACGGCGTCGGGAAGATCCCGGACATCTTCGCCGGCTGCGACATCGACGACGGGTTCCCGACCAAGTCGAACGTCGAGGGGATCAACCGCACGGTCGAGCTCCTCGAGAACGTCGAGCAGGGTCTCGTGTTCGTCAACCTCGTCGAGACCGACATGCTCTGGGGCCATCGCAACGACCCGGTCAACTTCCATCGCTGCCTGCAGGACTTCGACCGGAGGCTCCCGGACATTCTCGAGGCGCTGCACGACGGTGACCTCCTCGTCATCACCTCGGACCACGGCTGTGATCCCACGACCGAGTCGACGGATCACTCGCGCGAGCACGCGCTCCTTCTCGCGTACGCCGCTGGCCGCAATGCCGCCGGGCGGATCCACGAGGAGGGCGAGTTCGCCGACGTGGGCGCGACGGTGAACGAGTGGCTCGGGGGGAAGTCTCCGGGGAAGCGTCTCCCCGGCCGCGTCATCGAGCTGTAGCCTCACGCCGCTTGAGGGCTGGGCGTGCTTGTACTCGACTATGGCCGCCATGGGTTCCGACGAGGCACCAGGCATCCGCCTCAACTATCCCGATGATCTGCCAGACCTTCATCGGGCATGATCGTCGCGATGGTGCTGGTGACTCACGAGATGTCCGAAGGAGACATGTGGCCCGCGCAGCGGACCTGATCGAGCGCAAACGCGACGGCGAGGAGCTCTCGAGCGACGAGATCACGGAGCTCGTCCTGGGCTACACGCGCGGCGACGTCCACGACTACCAGATGGCCGCGTGGTGCATGGCCGTCTACTTCAAGGGGCTGACCGGGCGCGAGACGCAGGCGCTGACGGACGCGATGATCCGCTCCGGGGAGACGCTCGAGCTCGGCAAGGCGCTCGGCCGGAAAGTCGTCGACAAGCATTCGACCGGCGGCGTGGGGGACAAGACGTCGCTCGCGGTCGGCCCGGTCGTGGCGGCGTGCGGCGTTCCCTTCGGGAAGATGTCGGGGCGAGGGCTCGGACACACCGGCGGCACGCTGGACAAGCTCGAGTCGATCCCCGGGTTCCGCGTCGAGCTCGACCTCGACGCGTTCGTCGAGCAGGTGCGGACGATCGGTCTCGCGATCATCGGGCAGACGGGCGACCTCGTGCCCGCTGACAAGAAGCTCTACGCTCTGCGCGACGTCACGGCGACCGTCGACATCGTCCCGCTCATCGCCTCGTCGATCATGTCCAAGAAGCTCGCCGCCGGCGCCGACGCGATCGTGCTCGACGTCAAGGTCGGAGACGGCGCGTTCATGAAGACGATCGACGACGCGCGCATCCTCGCCGAGCAGATGGTGGACTTGGGTCGGCGGGAGGGGCGCGAGGTCGTGTGCGTCCTCACCGACATGGACCAACCGCTCGGCGCGGCCGTCGGCAACGCGCTCGAGGTGCGGGAGGCGGTGGAGACGATCTCCGCCGAGGGGCCGCCCGACTTCACCGAGCTCGTGCTCGACGCCTCGGCGCGCCTTCTATCCCTGTCCGACCTCGGAGTCGACGTCGTGGAGGGACGGGAACGAGCCCAGCAGGCGATGACCGACGGCTCTGCGCGAGAGACGTACGAGCGGTGGATCCGCGCTCAGGGCGGCAATCCGGATCTCGACGTGCTTCCTCGAGCGCCTGTCGTGAGCGAGGTGCAGGCACCGCGGGCGGGAGTCGTGACGCGTGTGGCCGCGCTCCCTATCGGCGTCGCCTCGCTGGAGCTGGGTGGTGGGCGCCACCGGAAGGACGACACGATCGACCATTCCGTGGGCGTCGTGTGCAGCGCAAAGCGCGGCCAGACGGTTGCCGCGGGTCAGGTGCTCGCTGATGTCCACGCCAGCGACGAGGAGTCCGCGGCGCGAGCGGTGGACGCGGTGGCAGCCGCGTACCAGATCGGCGACGAGGCACCGGCTCCGCACGGGATCCTCCTGGACGTCATCGCCTAGCGGCCGCCCGTGCCGGAGCTGCCCGAGGTCGAGACCATCCGCGCGCAGCTCGCGCCGCGGCTCGAGGGCCGCGTCCTTGCCCGCGTCGAGATCCTCGATCCGAGGCTCACGCGTCCACACGACCTCTTCGAGGTGGCGGAGGAGCTCGAAGGCGACCGCGTCGTCGCCGTCCAGCGCCGGGGCAAGTACCTCCTCCTCCGCCTCGAGAGCGGCCTCGGGCTCCTCGTCCATCTGCGCATGACCGGGGGCTTTGGGTTCGCCCCCGTCTCGCACGAGCGCGCGATCGTGGAGCTCGACGACGGCTCGCGGCTCGCCTATCGCGACGTGCGACGGTTCGGCACCTGGCTCGTACTCGAGGAGGCCGAGCTCGACCCCTACCTGGCGACGAAGAACGGCCCCGAGCCTCTGGGGACCCGGTTCACCGCAAGCTGGCTTGCCTCCCAGCTCGCGCGCCGGCGCGCTCCGCTGAAGGCGGTGCTCCTCGATCAGCGCGTCGTGGCCGGGCTCGGGAACATCTACGCCGACGAGGCCCTGTGGCGTGCGCGGCTGAATCCGCTGCTTCCTGCCGACAGCATCGACTCCGAGGACATCTCGCGGCTGGTCCGGGCAATTCGCGCCGCCCTTCGCACCGGGATCGCCCGGCAGGGCTCGACGCTGCGGGACTACGCGACTCCGGAGGGAGCCTCGGGCTCCATGCAGGACGAGTTCCGCGTCTACGGCCGCGACGGCCTGCCTTGCCCGCGCTGTCGCACGACCATCACGAAGACCCGCGTCGGCGGCCGGGGCACGTGGTTCTGCCCCCGCTGCCAGCCCTCGCCGTAGCCCTGCCTACACTGGTCACGTGGGTCGCACGGTCAAGACGGAGGCGGTCGTCCTCCGCTCGTTCCGGTTCGGCGAGGCCGACCGCGTGCTTCACATCTACACGGCCGATCACGGTCGGATCGGCGCGATCGCGAAAGGCGTGCGTAAGACGAAGTCGCGGTTCGGCGCGCGCCTCGAGCCGTTCTCCCACGTCGAGCTCATGCTCCACCACGGCTCCGGCGAGCTGCACACCGTGACCGGCGTCTCGCTCGTCGACGCTCACCGCCCGGCGCGGGAGGATCCGTACCGGCTCTCCGTCGCGCTCGTCGGGGCTGAGGCGATGCTCAAGCTCTTCGTCGAGGAGGAGCAGAACGACCGTGC
>JBKPLV010000142.1:0-3757 GCA_046731795.1 Actinomycetota bacterium
GAAGTCCGAGGGCATGCCCATCGTCGATCCGTAGACGACGAGCTGCTTCCACCACAGGCGGTAAAGGCGGGCAGGCGGGCTATGCCCGGAGGTCGCACCACAGACGACGACTCGACCCTCGCTCGCCGCTGCCGCCAGCGATCGTTCCCACGTCGCCTCGCCGACCGTTTCCACGACGACGTCGACTCCTCGGCCGTCCGTCGCGTCCTTTGCCGCCTGCACCACATCGCCCTCGGCGTGGTTCACGGCGATTTCCGCCCCGAGCGACCGGGCTCGCTCGAGCTTCTCGTCACTCGACGAGGTCACGATCGTTCGCGCGCCAACGGCCTTGCAGATCTCGAAGGCGGCGAGGGCGACGCCGCCCCCGATTCCCCAGATCAGCACCCACTCGTCGCGCTGGATCGCGGCCTTGGTCACGAGCATGCGATAGGCGGTTTCGAAGGTGAGCGGGAAGGCCGCGCCCTGCTCGAAGGACAGGCCGTCGTCGAGCCCGTACAGCTGTGCGGCTGGAATGGCTTTGAGCTCGCAGCAGGTTCCGTCCGTGTGCTCGCCGATGACCGTGATGCGACCGCCGTGTGGGATGCCGGGGTTGATCACCACCCGCCCGCCGACCGCGAAGCCCTCGACGCCTTCACCAAGCCCGGCCACGACACCGGCGCCATCGGCGCCGAGGATCCGCGGCTTCGGTACCGAAGGTAGGCCCTTACGCACCCAGACGTCGAGGTGATTCAGGCTCGCTGCTCTGAGCGAGACGAGGACCTCACCAGGGCCGGGCTCCGGGTCGGGGACGTCTTCGTACCGCAGAACCTCGGGACCGCCGTCCTCGTGGATGCGGATCGCCTTCACGATGCAGAATCCTCTCATGACCGGCGCCGAGCTCAGACGGCTGGGTGCGGAGCTCGGACTCGATGTCGTAGGCGCCGCACCAGCGGAGCCCTATGAGGACACGGAGCGACACATCGAGGATCGCCGTCAGCGGGGTCTCTTCGCCGACATGCGGTTCACGATGGCCAGGCCCGAGGTCTCGTGTCATCCCGAGCGTCTCTTCGCGGACGCGCGGACGGTCGTCGCGGCTGCGCTCTCCTACACGCGGGATGTGCCGGAGAGGCCGAGGAATCACGGCCGCCTTCCGCGCTACACGTGGCGGGACGAGTACGCGACGCTGCGCGCGCGACTCGACGAGCTGGGGCGCCGTCTCGGCGGCGAGTACCGGGTACTGGTGGACGACAACGACCACGTCGACCGTGCTGCAGCGGTCCGGGCCGGCGTCGCGTTCCTGGGCAAGAACACGATGGCCATCACACGACGCCATGGCTCCTGGGTCGTCCTCGGCGTCGTCGTCACGAGCGTCGACATCGAGCACACGCCGCCCTTGGAGCTCGACTGCGGGGAATGCAGGCTGTGCATCGACGCGTGCCCGACGGGCGCGCTCGACGAACCGGGCACGCTCGACTCGACGAAGTGCCTGTCGTACTGGACGCAGGCGGCTGTGCCGATCCCGGAGGAGTACAGGGCCGAGCTCGGCGAGATGGTCTACGGCTGCGATATCTGCCAGGACGTCTGTCCGTGGAACCGCGGCATCGAGAAGCGCCGGCGCGGCCAGCCCCTGCCGGAAGACGCGAGGGCGACCGTGTCCCTCCGTGACTGGCTCGAGCGAGACGCCGACGACCTCGTCGCGGAGTTCGACCGACTGTATGTGCCGAGGAACGACGGGCGCTGGCTCCGACGGAACGCGCTCATCGCAGCCGGAAACGTCGGGGACGCCGAGCTGCGAGACAGCGTCGAGCGTCACGCGAGCTCGGACGACGGGGTGCTCGCGGAGACGGCGACCTGGGGCCTCGCGAGGATGTCCGGGCGAGGCGTATGAGCTCGGCCCTCGACACCGACCGGCTCGCCGTCCTCGTACACGAAGTGCGGAGCCCGGTCGCTGCGCTCTCGGCGGTAGCTGACGCGGTCGCCGACGGTGGGCACGATTCGGTGGCTCGTCGTGAGCTCGCTCGTCTCGCCGTGCAGGCGTGTCGAGCGATCGAGCGGATCGTCGCGGATGCCGCAGTCGCTTCGATCCGGCTCGAAAGGACGGACCCGCTGGCGTTGGTGCACGACGTCGTCGCTGCGGCGAGGCTGCGTGGCGTGCGAATCACCCTTGCCGCTCCCGAGCAGGCGCCCCTCTGTGAGCTCGACCCAACCCGGGTCCGGCAGGTGCTCGACAATCTCATCACGAACGCCGTCGTCCACGGAGGCGGCGGCGTCGCCGTCTCGGTGTCGGTTCGGGTGGACGACGCGCTCCGGATCGAGGTGTCCGACGACGGCCCGGGCATCGCCAGCGACGATCTCGAGAGCGTTTTCGAAGCCGGCATCCGTCTCGACCCTCAGAGGCCGGGGGCGGGCATCGGGCTCGCACTGGCACGTGCCCTGGTGGAGGGTCATCGCGGCAGGTTGACCGTCGCCTCGGCGCTTGGCGTGGGGACGACGTTCACGATCTCCGTGCCGCTCTCCGGTCCCTAGCCTGCAACCCGCGCCTGCACCGTGTACGAGCGGAGCTTGCGGCCTGCGGCGCTGTGCTCCGAGACGGCGAACGATGCGCTCGCGGTGTCCAGCTCGATGTCGGAGGTCGTCGTAACGCGGACAGGCAGACCCGCGACGACCCGGTTCACCTCGACGAAGCCGCGACGGCGGACCGCGACGTACCGCGCATGCGGACCGGGCGCTACCCAAGCAAAGGCGACCGGATCCCCGGAAGGGCTGGAGCAGTCCGCGAGATCGAGTCGCGGGTCCAGTAGTCGCCCGCCGTGCATACGGCCGAGCGCTCGTCCGCACCACCGCACCCCGGTCTGGCTGCCGGCTCGGACGCCGTCGCACGCGACGACGTAGCGGCCCGACGCCGTCCGGAACGTGATGCTTGCCCCGTCGACGCCCACGTGCAGGATCACCGGTGCCCGCGTTTCGTGTTCGCGCGTCGTGGCGAGACAACGGGCGACCGGACCCCCGGAGACTTTCCGGGGGTCGATCGCGGTTGCCGTGGTCACGATCTGCGGCGAGTCCACGCCCTCGAGCGTGACCGCCGGTGCCCGAGCGGCGCTCCCGTCAATGAGCCGGGTGGGGCGCTCGTCGCCGCCAAAGCACGAAGCCTGGGTCGACGCGAGCAGTGCCACCACGAAGACACCGAGCCGACGCGCGCGCCGCGTCCTGAACACGTCAGGAGCTCCAGCCGATCCTTCGCACCCCGCTGTAGTTCGAGCTTCCCCGGTACGTCCGCGTCCAGATGCCGGTGCCGTAATCCTCACCCTTGGCCTCGATTATCTGGTCGGTGCCGTCCGGGTTGGTCGCGTAGACGAGGCCGATGTGGCCGTCGCTCGCGAATGCGTCCATCGGGACCGCGCTCGCCTTCGAGACGGTCGTGTTCGGCGCTCCCGTGCCTGCCTTGAAGGAGGACGCGGCGTACGGGCCGTGGACGAAGCGGAGCAGCCCCCACTGGTAGAAGCCGCCGTTCCCCGAGTCGAGCGACTCGCGCCAGACTTTGAACGTGAAGCCGGAGCAGTCCCCTCCCTCGCCGCCGGTTGCGGGGTCCTCCTTGGGATCGTTCGGCGAGTCGTCGCGGTTGTTGTCGTTCCAGCAGCCACCGGCCCATTGATACCCCTCGTAACGAGCACGCAGCGCGACAGTCGCCGAACCCTCCCGGGTGATGTACGACGTCGTGGTGGGGGCGGCGTAGTTGCAGTTGTCGGCGACGAACCGCGTGTGGTAGGCGGCCGCCGTT
>JBKPLV010000143.1:0-1227 GCA_046731795.1 Actinomycetota bacterium
GGGCTGCACGGCGCGAACGCACAGATCTGGGCGCTGGGCGTGAAGGAGGTGTGGCGTGTTCCGCGGCCGCTGCGGAGGATCGTCCACACGATGGGCTGGCCGCTCCGGACGTCGCCGAGCTTCGGCGAGTTCGGCGGCTCGTTCATCTACCCAATGGGCCACGACCTCGTCACGGTCGGCTTCGTCGCCGGGCTCGAATCGCGCGACGTCGAGTTCTCGGTGCACGACGTCCTCCAGGAGTTCAAGACGCACCGGCTCGTCTGGAAGATCCTGCGTGGGGGAGAGCGGGTCGCGTGGGGCGCGAAAACGATCACCGAGGGCGGCTACCACTCGCTCCCGCGGAGGTTCAACGCGCCGGGGCTGCTCCTCGTCGGCGAGGGCGCGGGTCTCGTGAACGTGCCGCGGCTCAAGGGCGTCCACTACGCGATCGAGTCTGGGCGGCTGGCGGCGGAGGCCGCGTTCCGCTCGCTTCAGCGGGGTGAGGTTGCAAGCCGGCCGGGCGCGCTCGACTCGTACGACGAGGCGCTCCGCTCGAGCAGGTACTGGAAGGAGCTGTACGAGGTCCGCAACATGCGCCAGGCGTTCGACAAGGGCTTCTTCGTCGGCGGCGCGCTCGCGAGCGCGATGACTGTCACGAAGGGGCGTGCCCCGAACGGACGGTTCCCGACGCATCCCAACGGGGCGGCCCCCCTGAAGAAGAGCGGACGCGCGGCTCGCTACCCGACTCCGGACGGGAAGTACACCTTCGACAAGCTCTCGTCGGTCTTCGCGTCGGGCAACCGGACCCGGGACGACCAGCCGAACCACCTCAAGGTGCGGACGACCGTGCGCCGGCCCGTCGCCGAGGCGTGGCAGTGGATGTGCCCGGCGCACGTGTACGAGGTCGGCCGCGACGTGGGGAACGGGATGGTGACCGTCGAGATCACGCCGTCGAACTGCGTCCAGTGCGGTGCGATCACCGCCAAGGGCGGCCGGTTCACTCCGCCCGAAGGTGGTTCCGGCCCCGAGTACACGTTGACCTAGCCGCTTCAGTCGTCCTTCCGTCCAGGTCGTTCCTCACGTCTAGCGCCCTTTCGTCCGGAACGCCCGCGCCATCGCGATCCGGGCCGCGAGCGACGGGTGGTCGCCGAAGACGAGCTCGGCGAGACGCGGCGGATCGGGGTCGCTGAGCCCCGTCTCGCCCAGGGTGATCATGAGAGCCTCGAGGCCGGCGGGATCGCGCGTCAC
>JBKPLV010000144.1:0-2611 GCA_046731795.1 Actinomycetota bacterium
AAGATCGTGCTGCTCGAGGACGAGGACTTCGAGGCCGCGCGGGGCGAGGGGACGAAGACCATCGAGATCCTCGATTTCGTGCCGCACGAGCAGATCGATCCCATCTACTTCGAGCGCACGTACTACGCGGGGCCGGCCGAGGGTTCCGAGAAGGTGTACCGGCTGCTCGTCGAGGCGATGGAGCAGGCCGAGCTCGCGGCGCTCGTCGAGTTCTTCTTCCGCGACCGCGAGCAGCTCGCCTGCCTACGGGTGCGGGACGGGGTGCTCCTGCTCGAGAAGATGTACTACGCGGACGAGATCCGGCCGCATGAGGAGATTCGCCCCGACCGGCGCGCGAAGCTCGATCGCAAGGAGCTCGACATGGCGCTGAGCCTGATCGACCGCTTCACGGGCGACTTCGATCCGACGCGCTACGACGACACGTATCGCGACCGGCTCCTCGAGGTCGTTCGGAAGAAGCGTCGCGGTGAGGCGATCGAGGCTCCGGCGCCCGAGGAGGGGGAAGAGGCCCCGCCGGATCTCCTCGCCGCGTTGCGCCAGAGTGTCGAGCAGGCGAAGAGAGGCGGCAGCCGCAACGGAGGCAGTAGCCGCAACGGAGGACGGAACGGTCGGAGGAAGGCACAGTCGCTGGACGACCTCACGGTCGGGGAGCTCGGCGAGCGCGCGCGCAAGCTCGGGGTGGAGGGCCGGTCGAAGATGTCGAAGCGCGAGCTCGTCGCCGCGGTGCAGAAGGCTGAGGGCTGAGCTACGTTCGCGGCCGGTTGGGAAGCAGGTCCTCGAGCGGTCGGCAGTTGAGTACCGACGCTCGCGTGGCGCCGCCCTTGCGCGCCGTCGCGACAGCGAGCTCCACGCGCTCCAGACCGAGCTCCGAATGGGAGTCGGAGTTGACGACGAGCTCAACGCCGGCGGCGAGGGCCTCGCGCACGTGAACGGAGGAGAGGTCGAGGCGGTCGGGGAGCCCGTTCACCTCCAGGGCGACTCCGGACTCGAGCGCGACCTGGAACGCCTCGTCTAGATCGAGCGCGTTCTCGGGGCGGCGGTTCAGGAGCCGGCCCTTCGGGTGGCTGAGAGCGCGCACGGCGGGGTGCCGCATCGCCTCGGTGACCATGCGCGTCAGCTCGGGGCCGGGACGGCGCTGGCCGGCATGCAGGCTCAGCTGCACCCACTCGAGCTCGGACAGCGCCCGGTCCTCGAGATCGAGCCTGCCATCCGCCCGGATGTCGCACTCGACGCCGCGCAGGATGCGGAACGGGGCGAGCTCGGCGTTCGCCTCGGCGATCTCCTCGGCCTGCCGCGCCAGGTCGTCCGAGCTGAGCCCGGGGACGACTCCGACGTTCGGCGTGTGGTCGCAGATCGCCAGGTACTCGTAGCCCCTGGCCCGCGCCGCGACCGCCATCTCCCGCACCGACGCGCGTCCGTCCGACCAGGTCGTGTGGCAGTGGAGGTCGCCACGAACGTGCGCGAGGTCCACGAGATCGGGCGGGGCCTGCGCGAGCGGCGACTCCCGGAGCTCGGGCGGTGAGAACGCGATCCCGAGCTGGGCGAAGAGCGACGCCTCGTCGGGTGCGTCCGGAAGCGGCTCGTAGGAGTCGACGTACTCGGCAGAGCCAGTCGCGCGGAAGAGCTCGGTGCCGAACGTCCGCTGACTGGCCACCACGAGCCTCACGGGAACGCCCTCCAGCGTCACCCCGAGCGCGTGCCGCTCGTCTCGTTCGAGCACGCCGACGATCGTGGGCAGCCGCTCGAAGCGGTCGAGAAGCGCATCTGCGTCCTCCGCCGCGCACACGACTGCGAGCTCGTGGGCGAGCTCGCAGTACCGCCGCGGCTGGCCCGCGATCTCGCCGCCGAGCGCATCGGCGATCGCCTGCGCGAGCGGACGGCTTCGGTTCAGCGTGAGGCCACGCGGCGCCTCGGGCTCGCGGTCGAGAGCCGCCCGGATCTTGGCCTCGGTCGCCGGCCCGACTCCGGGAACGGAGGCGAGTCGTCCCGTCTCGACCGCATCCCTGAAGTCGGAAACCGTCCGCACGTCGAGCCCGCGAGCGAGCCCGAGCATTCGAGGCGCCGTGAGCCCGAGGAGTCGCCCGAAGCCGACGAGCTCCGGCGCCGTCTCCGTCTCGAGCTCGCGAAGCTCCTCGATCTCGCCCGTCGTGACCAGCTCGCGCAGCTTCGTCTCGATGCTGGGCCCGATCCCGCGGAGCTCGCGGACGCGGCCGTTGCGCACGAGCTCGGCGACGGACACGGGCGTCGACCGCACGAGCTCCGCGGCGCGCTCGTATGCGCGGACCGCGAACGGGTTCGTCTCGGCGAGCTCCAGCAACGCGGCGAAGAGCAGGAGCCGGTCCGCGATCTCGGCATTGGAGATGTCACCCCGATCCATCTGGTCCAATTCTCCCCGTGGCTCCGTCGCAGTCGCCGCCACCACTGCCGCCCGAGGGCGAGAAGCTCCTTGCCGCGGCTCCCGAGGAGTTCACCGCGGAGCGGAACCGAGTCGCACGGGAGCTGAAGGACGCCGGGCGAGCCGAGGACGCACAGGCGGTCGCCGCGCTGAAGAAGCCCTCGGCCGTGGTTCTCGCGGTGAATCGCGCCGTGCGCGACCGCTCGGCCGCCGCCC
>JBKPLV010000145.1:0-12795 GCA_046731795.1 Actinomycetota bacterium
GGGCGGTCGAGGCGCTGAACCCGGACCTGAAGATGGCGCTCCTCCTCCGAGACGTCGTCGGCCTTTCCTATACCGAGATCGCCGAGACGCTCGAGATCACCCTCGCCACCGTGAAGTGGCGCATCTACAAGGCGCGCGAAGAAGTCCAGCTCGCGCTCCATCGCGACGGCGTCGTGATCCCGATCACTGCCGCGCCCTCCGCCTCGGCTTCGGCCTCCACGAGCACCGGCTAGCGCTCGCCGGGAGCCGCCTACGATGGCGGCGTGCACAGCGCGTTCCCATGGCGGCAGTTTGCGATCGCCCTGGCGGCATTCATCGGCGTTCTGGTCATCGGGACGGTGGGCTTCCAGCTCGTCCTCGGCGAGGGCTGGATCGCCTCGTTCTATCGCTCCGTCGTCTCGACGACCTTGACCGGGCTCGACACGAGGCCGGACGGGACCGGCGCCCAGCTCTTCACGATCGTGCTGCTGGTCGGGGGCGTGGCAATCTTCCTCTACCTCGCGGGAGCGATCGTCGACCTGATCGCGCACGGGGCACTGTCGGAGGCCTACTCGGAACGGAGAATGCGGCGCATGATCGAGAACCTGCGCGGCCACGCGATCATCTGCGGCTTCGGCCGGGTCGGTCGCAGTGTGGCCGCAGAGTTCGAAGCCGCCGGCGCGCCTTTCGTCGTCGTCGATCACAACCCGCAATCGGTCGCTGCGGCGCGGGCCCTGGGCGCACTGGTCGTGGAGGGTGACGGAACGCGGGACGAGGACCTCTCGCGTGCGGGAATCGAACGCGCAAGGGCTCTCGTCGCCTCTGCGGATTCCGACGAGTCGAACGTCTTCATCACGCTGTCGGCGCGCGCGTTGCGCGCGGACATCGTGATCGTTGCGCGTGCATCTCTCGACGCGACCGCACGGAAGCTCGTTCTCGCGGGCGCGACCCGGGTGGTGCAGCCGTACACGACCGCCGGGTTGCAGATGGCCAACGTCGTGCTCAAGCCGCAAGTGGCCGCTTTCCTCGACATCGCGACGACCGCTGGAGGCGAGGTCCCCGACCTTCGTTTCGAGGAGATCGTCGTCTCTCGCGACTGCGAGCCCTGCGGTCGGTCGATCAAGGATCTGCGCATCAGGGACGCGACGGGGGCGATGGTGGTCGCGATCCGCAAGCACGACGGCGCTCTGGACGTGACACCGAGCCCGGAGGCGGTCTTCGAAGCAGGCGATGTGGTCATCGGAGTGGGCACGAGCGACGAGATGGCCGAGCTCGAGGCTCTCTTCGCGCCGAGCGCGCTCCGGGTCGACGGGGCATCGCTTGGCTGATCCCGTCGCGCGCCTCGCCGGCGAGCTCAGCGACATCGCCGGCGTTCCGACTGCGGTCGAACGTCCTTCCGACGTCGCTCACGGCGACTACGCGACCAACGTGGCGCTGAGGCTCGCAGGCGCGCGGAGGCAGCCGCCGCCTGAGATCGCGGAGCAGATCGCGGGCGAGGTGGTGTCGCGGGGGCTCGCCGCTCGCGCCGAGGTCGCGGGTCCCGGGTTCGTGAACCTGTGGCTCGCGGACGAATGGCTCGCCGGCGCGGTTGGGGAGATTCTCCAGGCGGGCGGAGGATTCGGCGCGGGCTCCACGGCAGAGCGCGAGCGTGTGCAGGTGGAGATGGTCTCCGCCAACCCGACGGGGCCGATCACGGTCGCCCACGCACGGAACGGCGCCTACGGGGACTCCATCGCCCGCCTTCTGGAGTTCGCCGGCAACGTGGTCGAACGCGAGTACTACTACAACGACGGCGGGTCGCAGATGGAGCGCTTCTACGCCTCCGTAGACGCCATCAGGCGTGGGGAGGAGCCGCCCGAGGACGGCTATCGAGGCGACTACATGAACGGACTCGCAGCCCTGCCCGGCGACCCCGTTCCGTCGATGCTCGCGAGCATGGAGGCGTCGCTCGAGCGCTTCCGCATCCATTTCGACTCCTTTACGCGAGAGAGCGAGGTGGAGGCGGAGATCCCGGAGGCGGTGGCGCTCCTGGACACGTACGAGGAGGACGGTGCCCTGTGGGCGCGGACGAGCGCCCACGGCGACGACAAGGATCGGGTACTCGTGCGCTCCGACGGCGAGCCGACCTACTTCGCCAAGGACGCTGCCTACATCCGTCGCAAGTACGGGCGCGGCCACGACCGGCTCATCTATGTCCTCGGTGCCGACCACCATGGCTACGTCGCCCGCCTCCAGGCGCTCGCCGAGATGCTCGGGCACCCGCGCGACTCGGTCGAGGCGTTGATCTACCAGCTCGTGCAACTCGTCGAGGGCGGCGCGGCGACGAAGATGTCGAAGCGGCGCGGGGACGTCGTCTTCCTCGACGAGCTGCTGGACGCGATCGGCGTCGACGCCGCGCGCTGGTATCTCGTCTCGCGCGGGCACGACCAGACCATCGAGATCGACGTCGACCTCGCGAAGGAGCGCACGAACAAGAACCCCGTCTACTACGTGCAGTACGCGCATGCACGGATCGCCGGGATTCTTCGCAATGCCGGCTCGGCGAAGCCCGACGCGTCCGGCGCGACCGACCTCGCGACCGAAGAGCGCGAGCTCGTGAAGCGGCTCCTCGAGTTCCCGCAGGTTGCGCGCGAGGCGGCCGAGAGGCGCGCGCCGCACGCGGTCCCGATCTACGCCATCCGCGTCGCCGACGACTTCCACCGCTTCTACCACGAGCACCGCGTTCTCGATTCCGAGCAGGAGGCGTTCCGGCTGGCGCTCGTCTCGGCGGTGCAGAGCGTCATCGCACGGTGTCTCGATCTCGTCGGGGTCGACGCGCCGGAACGGATGTAGGATCGGAAGACGTGAGCGAGGTACCGGACAGGAACCTTGCACTGGAGCTCGTTCGCGTCACTGAGTCGGCGGCCACGTTCGCGGCGCGCTGGATCGGACGGGGCGACAAGGAGGCTGCGGACCAGGCGGCGGTCGACGCCATGCGCCTCATGCTCGACACGGTGGCGATGAACGGCGTCGTCGTGATCGGCGAGGGCGAGAAGGATCGGGCGCCGATGCTCTTCAACGGGGAGCAGGTCGGCGACGGCACCGGACCCGAGGTGGACGTCGCGGTCGATCCCCTGGAGGGGACGCGGCTCACGGCACTCGGGATGCCGAACGCGATCGCGGTGATCGCCGTCGCCGAGCGCGGGGCGATGTTCTTCCCCGGCGCGGCCCTGTACATGAACAAGATCGCGGTCGGCCCCGAGGCGGCCGACGCGATCGACATCGACGGGACGCCGAGCGAGAACCTCGAGCGCGTGGCCGAGGCGACGGGCCGCGCCGTGAACGACCTCACCGTGGTCGTCCTCGAGCGTGAACGGCACGACGACCTCATCGCCGAGCTTCGCGACGCCGGCGCGCGCGTGAACCTCATCCGCGACGGCGACGTCGCCCCGGCGATTGCCGCCGCCCAGTCGGGTCTCGGCGTCGATCTGCTCATGGGGATCGGCGGCACGCCGGAAGGGGTGATCTCGGCGGCTGCAATCAAGTGCCTCGGCGGCGCCCTGCAGGGGAAGCTGTGGCCGCGCAACGAGGACGAGCGCAAGCGCTTGATCGACGCCGGTTACGACCTCGACCGTGTGCTGACCGCCGACGATCTGGTCCAGGGCGAGAACGTGTTCGTCGCCGCCACCGGCGTCACGAGCGGCGCCTTGCTGCGCGGCGTGCGGGTCGTGCGAGACCGCGTCGAGACCGAGTCGATCGTGATGCGCTCCCGGTCGGGCACCGTCCGCCGCATTGTCGCTTCGCATCCACTGACCAAGATCCAGAGCCTGATGAAAGGAGCGCGCTAGATGTCTGCGCACGAGCTGCACGAGACGGCACGAGCGATCGTCGCCGAGAACAAGGGCATCCTTGCCGCCGACGAGTCCACGGGCACGATCAAGAAGCGCTTCGACGCGATTGGGCTCGAGTCGACCGAGGAGAGCAGGCGCCAGTACCGGCAGCTGCTCTTCACGGCGCCGGAGATGGAGGACTCGATCGGCGGCGTGATCATGTACGACGAGAGCATCCGGCAGGCCACCGAGGACGGCACGCCGTTCGCCGAGGTGCTCGCATCGAAAGGGGTCGTTCCGGGAATCAAGGTCGACACCGGCGCCCAGGATCAGGCGGGCTTTCCCGGCGAGAAGATCACCGAGGGTCTCGACGGGCTTCGCGGTCGCCTGGCGGAGTACCGCGAGCTGGGCGCGCGCTTCGCGAAGTGGCGGGCGGTGATCACGATCGGCGACGGCATCCCGTCCGTCGGATGCATTCGCGCGAACGCCCACGCGCTCGCTCGCTACGCGGCGCTATGCCAGGAGGCGGGCATCGTCCCGATCGTCGAGCCCGAGGTGCTCATGGACGCCGACAACACGATCGAGCGCTGCTTCGACGTGACGTCGCGGACGCTCAAGTGGACGTTCCACGAGCTCCTCGTCCAGCGCGTCGACCTGCACGGGACGCTGCTCAAGCCGAACATGGTGATCTCGGGCAAGGGCTGCCCGGAGCAGGCGCCGGCCTCGCGCATCGCCGAGCTCACGGTCGAGTGCTTCCTGACCCACGTGCCCGCCGCCATTCCGGGCGTCGTGTTCCTCTCGGGCGGCCAGTCCGAGGTCGAGGCGACCGAGAACCTGAACGCCATCAACCAGGTGGGTGGGCCGTGGCCGCTCTCGTTCTCCTACGGGCGTGCGCTCCAGGCCTCGGCGCTCGCCACGTGGAACGGCGATTCCGCGAACGTCGAGGCCGCGCAGGCAGTGTTCGCGCACCGCGCCAAGATGAACGCGCGTGCGGCAGGTGGAGAGTGGAGCGCCGAGCTGGAGGAGCAGGTCGCGGTCTAGCCCCTCCCCGATCCGTTCGTGAACGCCGAGCTCGATCCGGTCGAGGAGCGTCTCCTCGAGGCCCTCAGAGCGCTCGAGCCCAGCTCGACGCTGCGTGCCGCGCCGCCCGAGGTCGAGGAGCTGTGGCGCGCGCAGGTCGACAGCCGCCAGGCCGACTACGCGGCGCGCTGGTTGCAGCAGCACGGGCGGAGCTTCTACACCATCGGCTCGGCCGGGCACGAGTCGAACGCGGCCGTCGCGCTCGCGGTCCGGGACGACGATCCGGCGCTCCTTCACTACCGCTCCGGGGCGTTCTACCTGGCGCGTGCCGCTCGTGCGGGGATCGAAGGGCTGCGCGACGTCATGCTCGGAGTCGTCGCCGCGGCGTCCGAGCCCATCGCAGGCGGCCGGCACAAGGTGTTCGGCCGCGAGGAGCTCGCGATCCTGCCGATGACCTCGACGATCGCGTCGCACCTGCCGCGCGCAGTCGGGATGGCATTCGCGATCGACCGGGCCTCCCGCCTGCGTGTGACGAGTCCGTGGAAGCCGGACGCGATCGTGGTCTGCTCGTTCGGCGATGCCTCGCTCAACCACGCTTCGGCCCAGGCGGCGTTGAACACCTCGGCGCAGATCGCGTTCCAGGCGCTCCCGCTGCCGCTCCTCTACGTATGCGAGGACAACGGTCTCGGAATCAGCGTGCCGTCTCCTCCGGGCTGGGTCGAGTCGGCGTTGACCGCCCGGCCCGAGCTCCGCTACGAGATCGCGTACGGACGCGACCCGGCCGAGGTGCTCGGGGTCGCCACCGAGCTCGCGACGTGGGTGCGCGAGCGCAGACGGCCGGCGGTCCTGCACCTGCGCTGCGTGCGCTACCTCGGCCATGCCGGCGCCGATGCCGAGATGGCGTACCGGTCGCCGCAGGCCATCCGCGAGGACTACGAACGCGATCCCATTCTCGGCACCGGTCGCTGGCTGGTCTCCGCAGGACGGGCGACTGGAGATCAGCTCGCCGACGACTACCTGGCCGCGCGAGACGAGACGCGGGAGCTCGCGCTCGAGGTCGCGTCCCTGCCCCAGATGACCTCGGCCGAGGAGGTGATGGCGCCGCTCGCGCCGCGGTCTCCCGCCGTCGTCGCTGAACGCGCGAGCGGGGTCGCGCTCGCGGGCGAGGAGCCGCTGACGCTCGCGCAGGCGATCAACCACGGGCTCGCAGCCGTTCTCGAGCAGCACCCGAACGCGTTGCTCTTCGGCGAGGACATCGCGGTGAAGGGCGGGGTGTACGGCGTCACTCGGGGCCTGCACGCGCGCTTCGGCGCCGGCCGCGTGTTCGACACGCTGCTCGACGAGACGTCGATCCTCGGACTCGCGCTCGGGTCGGCGGTGAGCGGCTTCCTCCCGCTTTCCGAGATCCAGTACCTCGCGTATCTCCACAACGCCGAGGACCAGCTGCGCGGGGAGGCCTCGACGCTGCAGTTCTTCTCGCGGGGCGCGTACCGCAACGGGATGGTGATCCGGATCGCCGGCTACGGCTACCAGCGCGGTTTCGGCGGCCACTTCCACAACGACGATGCCGTCGGCGTGCTCCGCGACATTCCCGGCATCGTCATCGCCTCGCCGGCGCGTCCTGACGACGCTGCGGCGATGCTCGTGACCTGCGCGGAGTCGGCCGCGACGGACGGGACGGTCTGCGTCTTCCTCGAGCCGATCGCGCTCTACCACACGCGCGACGCGCTCGAGGACGGCGATGACGGCTGGGTCGCGACTCCGAGCGACGAGCACGTGCCGATCGGGTCGGCGCGGCTGTACGCCGACGGCGGAGACCTCACGATCGTGACCTGGGCGAACGGGCTGCACCTGTCGGCGCGCGTCGTGCACCGGCTCGCCGAGCAGCGCGGGATTCGGGCGCGGCTGCTCGACCTCCGTTGGCTCGCGCCCTTGCCGGTCGACGACATCCTCCGCGAGGCGAACGCGACCGGCCGCGTGCTCGTCGTGGACGAGACGCGGCGGACGGGAGGCGTCTCGGAGGGGATCCTCGCCGCGCTCGTCGACGCCGGCTTCGACGGGCGGATGGCGCGAGTCGCCAGCAAGGACTCGTTCGTGCCGCTCGGGGATGCCGCGCGCCTCGTTCTCGTCTCCGAGGAGGAGATCGAGGAGGCGGCGCTGGCGTTGCTCAGCTCGGAGTAGGCTCCGCCGCGGCGGCCTTCAGCGCCGCCATTCGCGCCCGCCGCTCCTTCGTCAGCTCCTGGACGAAGATCTGGATCGTGGCCGCGATGGGCACGGCGGTCAGCGCTCCGAGCACCCCGAGCAGCGCGCCGAAGAGCGTCACCGCGACGATGATGAAGAAGGCGGAGAGCCGCACGGCCTTGCCCTGGATCTTCGGCGTGAGGATGCTGTTCTCGACCTGCTGGTAGGCGAGGACGACGATCAGCATGGCGACGGCCGCCCAGACACCCTCCTCGGCCCAGAGCGTCGGCACGAGGATGAACCCGGCGATAGTGGCGCCGATGTTCGGGATCATGTCGAGCAGCGCCGCGATCACCCCGAGCCCGAGCGCGTAGCTCGACCCGAGGATCCACGCTGTCGTTCCCTGCACCGTTCCGGCGATGGTCGCGATCACCACGACGCCGATCGCCCAGCGCGAGACGGACTCGGTCACGTGCTCCCACACGCTCAGCCAGCGCTCGTCCTCGCCGGGCGCGAGGACGGTTGCGAGCGATCCCTTCAGGCTCGCGATGTCGGTGAGCAGGAAGAGGCAGATGAAGAGAATCGTGAAGGCGGCGAGGAAGATGCCGAAGAAGCTGCCCGCGATGCCGAGCACCGCGGAGATCGCGTCGGGGATCGACACCGAGACCTGCTCGGCGCCCGACTGCACGTTCTCCGCTGCACCGGTGTCGCCCGCCCACGAGAGCCCGCCCGCGTCACGGAGGTCCGACACGATCTGCGGGAGGTCTTGCAGGTAATCGCGGACGCTGCCCACGAGCGGGACGAGGAGCAGGAGGAAGAGGATCGTCACCGCGACGGCTGTTCCGAGCACCGTGACCGTCGCGGCGAGGCCACGCGACATGTGCGTCCGGCGCATGACGAAGCGCACGGGGTACTCGAAGACGAGCGCGAGGAAGATCCCGACGAAGACGATGAGGAAGGTATCGCCGATCGCCCGGAACGCGAGCCCGATCCCGACCGCGGCGGCGACGATGATGATCGTCCGCATCGGGACGAGCAGCTCGATGCGGCGCGCTTCGCTCGAGTCCATGGGCGGAAACTCTAGGAGCCGTGCCGGAAGTCGCGCCTACACCGGCCTCCTCGCGATGAAGACGAACTCGCGCCCGGGACGGTCAGGCGCGTCGCGGACCTCCTCGAGCACGTACCCGTGGTCGACGAGGGCCGACTCGACCTCGTCACGCTCGCGAAAGCGCAGCGTCGAGTAGGAGGTCAGCACGTCGCCGTCGGGAAAGACGAACGTCCAGCGGAAGGTCACGAGCGGCAAGCTCACGTCGGTCAACTCGCCCCAGTGCTCGATCCGGCCGACGTCGTCGATCTCGACAATCTCGTGCGCCTCGTCGTGCCATTCCCGCCAGGCCTCACGCGCCGGGTCGCGCGTCTCGAAGACGAGATGACCTCCGGATCGCAGCGCTTCGTGCGCACCTCGCAAGGTCCCGCGCCAGTCGACCTCGTCGACGATCGCCTGAGCGACGTTGCCAGTCATGGTCGCGAGGTCGACGGACAGCGGCGGCAGCGTGGTCGCGTCTCCGTGGATCCAGCGAACACGCTCGGCGCCGGGCTTTCGTTGCGCGACCTCGAGCGATGCTGCGGCGGGATCCACGCCCGTCACGTCGAGCCCGCGGTCGGCCAGCATCACGGCGAAGGTGCCCGTGCCGCAGCCGATGTCGAGCACGGACCGAGCGCCCAGCTCCGCTGCCATCCGCGCGTACATCTCGAGGTCGCTGCGGTCCGGGTCCAGAGGGTCATAGAGCGCCGCGAGGCGAGGGTGCTCGAAGAGCGCGTCAGGCATCCCGCCGACTCCGCAGCGGCGTGGGGGGCGCTAGTAGGCGGTGCGGTACCGCGACTTCGCCGCCCGCGAGCTGTAGGTCGCGATGTCGCCGGCGAGGCCGATCGCGACGACGAGCCAGCCCAGGCCGCTGACGCCGTCCAGCGGGCCCCAGGCGATCACGTACGCGAGGGTCGTCCACGGCAGGAAGATCAGGCCGAGGAGCGGCCAGATCCAGGAGTCGAAGGCGGCATCGACCTTGCTCCCGAAGACCCACCACACGAAGAGTGCGAGGCGGGGGCCGATGAAACCTGCGATCAGTGCGAGACAGCACACGGGCGGTCAACCCTCTCCGATTCGCGGCGCCGCGTCAAGCGTCATCCGTCTCGTCACCGCGACGGAACACCCGCATCAGCCCGCTGCGTCCCTGCTCACGCTTGGCCTCCCGCTTCGCCTCGCGCTTCGCGTGGCGATCGGTGCTCATCTCGTCCTTCTTCACCTTCGCGTCCGCATAGGAGTCCTTCACGAGCGTCGAGCCACCCTGCCAGCCGAAGACGACGCAGATGAGGAGGATCGCGAACCCGACGTTGAACGCGGTCGTGACGAGCTGCTGCCCGAGCGAGTACGCGGTCGCGGTCGTCGTGGTCGTGTAGCTCTCGAGTGCGAACGAGTTGAACGCCTGGTTCACGCCGATCCCTCCCGGAGTGAAGGAGAGGATGTTCGCGAGCTGGTTCGAGCCGAGCACGCTCATGATCGAGCCGAACGTCACCGGGATCCCGTACGCCGCGAGGAAGATCGCAACGACCGCGATCTTGGCCGCATAGCCGCCCATCTGCGGCAGCAGCACCCACGTCACGTACTTGCGAGGCTCACCGAGGATCGCGCCGCCTTCCTTCGCCTTGAGCCAGAAGCGCTTGACCCAATGCCAGAAGATCCGGACGAGGATCGCTCCCAGGAAGATCGCTCCGGCGGCGATGCCGAGGATGAGCACGGGATGCCCCGAGATTGCATCCCGCTCGTCCCCGAACTGGAAGTCGAACGAGCCGCTGACAGCCCAGAAGAGGTAGACGTAGATGAGCGTGCCGATGATCAGGTAGAAGATCTTCTGCACGATGTAGCCGCCCAGCACGCCCGGGAATGTCGCGCCCTTCACGATCGCGACGTACATCAGGAGCATGACGAAGGTGCCCATGTTCGCGGGCACGAAGTTGTTCAGCGCGACGCCTGTCGCATACGCCGCGAGGACCGCCATGTACGTGACTCCGCCCGGATACGCGTAGCGGAGGATCCCGTACCAGCCGAGCGCGGTGAGCATCGTCTGCAGACCCTGGAAGACGCAGCCGAGCACGATGTAGCCGATCGAGATCTCGGTGAGCGTGTCCCAGAGCTGCTCGAACCAGCCCCAGACGTCGATCCCCGCCAGGTGGAGCGCGACGAGGACGCCGAGCGCCCCGACGAGCCAGGCGGCGATCCGGAGGAGCCTGCGCCGCGGGGGATCGACAGCAGGCGGAGCGGCGACGGCGACGTCGGTCATCGGTCGAGCCTAACGGGGTCTACCGACGGCGGCGAGCACGCTGGAGGAGCGCCGAGCGCCCCTCCAGCATGAGGTCGCGCTAGCTGGACGCCAGCGCCTTCGCCTTGATCGCGTCGAACTCGGCCTGCGTGATCGCGCCCGAGTCGAGGAGGCCCTTGGCCTTCTCGATCTCGCCGGCGGCGCCGCCGCCCACCGACCGGATGTAGTCGTCCGTCGCGGCTTTCTGCGCTTGTATCTGGGCGAGGTTCCTGTCCGCCATGCCGTCGTGATTGGCGATCAGATAGATCAGCACGCCAAGGTATGGCAAGACGATCACGAAGATGATCCACGCAGCCTTCGAGAACCCGGACGTGTCCTTGCGCCGGAAGATGTCCACGAAGACCGTGATGAGGATCCAGATCCAGATGACGAACAGAAAGAAGATGAACATCGTCCAGAGGACGTCGAGAAACGGATAATCGGCTGCGAGCACTCGTTCTCCTTTCGGGTGGTCTAAAGGGGCCTCAGATCCCGAGGATCTGCTTCTTCTTGGCCTCGAACTCCTCGTCGGTGAGGATCCCCTGGTTCTTCAGCTGCGCGAGCTGCTCCAGCTCGGCGGTGTAGTCCGGCTGCGCAGGAGCCGCCTGGACGGCTGCTGCCTGCTGGGCCGCTACCTGCTGGTCGTATGCCTCCTGGTCCTGGGCTGCGTACCTCTGGTCCTGGCGATGTCGGACCGCCCCGGCTGTTCCCGCGACGACCGCCGTTGTCGCGGCCGCGCGAACGAGACCTCCTCTGCGACGGAACATGTCAACCCTCCTGTGTGCTGGCGGCGGCGGACAACAGGGCCTCGCGCGCCTCCATGACGACCTCGTGTGGGATGCGACCGATGGCGACGAGCTCGCCGCCTGCCCCTCGCATGGCCGACGCCAGCTCGGCCGCCCAGACGTCCTCCCAGAGGAGCATTGCCGCCGACGAGCCCGGCTCGAGATCGGCGGCGGCGTCCATCAGATCCTCCTCGCCGAGGAGTCCGGTCGCCTCGAGGCCGAGCGCCTCGAGGCCGCGTCTGACCTTCTCGTCGATGTCGCTGAGCTCGAATGCTGCGACGGAGCCATCCGAATCCTTGCTCGCGAACGCAAGATCGATGATTCGGATCGTGTTCGACTCGACGAGCTTCGCGAGGGCGGGCGCGATCTCGCCCGTGAATCGGTTCCCCGGAAACGACACGATCATGTACTCGACAGGGCCGATGTCTTCCATTTCTGCCTCCATTTCGTCCTCCTGAGCGGCGGTAACGCGTACAGAACCCTATGTGGTTTTCTCGTACGCCGTAGGATCGCTTGCGGATGGCTGGTCTGTGAGTGACTCGCACCCGGCTGCGAAGGAAGCCGACTCGCGCCCAGAGCGCGCCGGGCTGGTCCTCGCGTCGCTGATCGCGGTCGCGACGGTCGCGAACCTGAACCTGTCCGTGGCGAACGTCGCGATCCCGGAGATCGGCGACGACTTCGACTCGTCGCAGACGACGCTCAACCTCATCGCGGTGGGGTACTCGTTCGGCCTGGCCGCGTCTGTTCTGTGGTTCGGAGCGCTCGGGGATCGGTATGGCCGCAAGCTCCTGATCGTCCTCGGCATGACGCTCTCGATCCCGGTCTCGTTCCTGGCCGGGTTCGCCTGGAGCGACGACGTCCTCTTCGCAGCTCGCGTCGCCGGGGGGCTGTGCGCAGGCATGGCCTATCCGACGACGCTGGCGCTGATCACGGCGCTCTGGTCGGGACGGTCCCGCACGAAGTCGATCGCGCTGTGGTCCGCCATCGGGGGTGGCTTCGCCGCGCTCGGGCCGCTCGTCAGCGGCATTCTGCTCGAGTACTTCGACTGGGGCTCGGTCTTCCTGGTCACGATCCCGCTTGCGGTCGCGGCGCTCGTGATGGCGGTGCTCTTCGTGCCGAGCCACGTCAACGAGACGACCGATCCGGTCGACAATCTCGGCGGCATCGTCTCCGTCGTGCTGGTCGGCGCGTTGATCCTCTCGATCAACTTCTGGCCCGTGAACGACATGCAGACGGCGGCGCTCGTCTTGTTCGGCATCGCGGTGATCGCGGCCGTCGCCTTCCTCGTCCGGGAGCGGCGCGCGCGCAATCCGCTGTACGACCTGGGCGTCGCCGCCCGACCGACGTTCTGGGTCGCGGCGTGCGCAGGGATCATCATCTTCGGCACGCTCATGGGAACCGCCTACGTGAGCCAGCAGTACGTGCAGAACGTACTTGGCTACTCGACGGTCGAGGCGGGAGCCGCGATCCTGCCCGCCGCGGTGGCGATGGTGCTCGTGGCTCCGCGCTCGGCCAAGCTCGTGGCGGCACACGGGTCGCGACGGACCTTGCTCATGGGCTACGTCGCGCTCGTCCTCGCCTTCCTCGGCATGCTCCTGCTCTGGAACGAGGACACGCCGTACTGGCAGATCGCGATCCCGTACATCTTCATCGGCGTCGGCGTCG
>JBKPLV010000146.1:0-5154 GCA_046731795.1 Actinomycetota bacterium
GGTCGCGCTCGAAGAGCGCCGTGACGCCCTGGCCGACACCGACGCAGAGCGTCGCGAGGCCGTAGCGGCCTTCGCGGCGGCGCAACTCGTGGAGCAGCGACACGACGAGCCGCGCACCGCTCATGCCGAGCGGATGGCCCAGTGCGATTGCGCCGCCGTTCACGTTGACCTTCTCCTCGTCCAGACCGAGCTCGCGGATCACGGCCAGGCTCTGCGACGCAAACGCCTCGTTGAGCTCGACGAGGTCGAGGTCGCTCGGGCCGAGCCCGAGACGCTCGAGCAGCTTCCGGACCGCCGGGATAGGGCCGATTCCCATCACACTCGGGTCAACGCCAGCAGCCGCCGACCCGACGAAGGCGCCGAGCGGATCGAGCCCGAGCGCACGCGTCCGCTCCTCGCTCGCGATCACGAGGGCCGCGGCGCCGTCGTTGATGCCACTCGCGTTGCCGGCCGTCACCGTCCCGCCGGAGCGAAACGCTGGCCGCAGTCCTGCAAGAGCATCGCGGCTCGTCTCCGGTCGCGGGTGCTCGTCGACGGCGACCTCGCCGACCGAGACGAGCTCGTCGGCGAACCTGCCCGCCGCGTTGGCAGCCGCCCAGCGCTCCTGCGAGCGCAGCGCGAACGCGTCCTGATCCTCGCGCGACACCTGCCAGCGCTCGGCGACGTTCTCGCCGGTCTCGCCCATCGACTCGAGCGGGAACATCTCCTCGAGCCGCGGGTTCGGGAAGCGCCAGCCGAGGGTCGTGTCCCAGACCGTCTGGTTGCCGCGCGGGAAGGCCTTGTCCGGCTTGGCCATGACGAGCGGCGCGCGGCTCATCGACTCCACGCCACCGGCCACCACCACTTCGGCGTCGCCGGCAATGACCGCGTGGCACGCGGAGACGACGGCCGACAGCCCCGACGCACAGAGCCGGTTCAGCGTGACTCCTGCAACGGAGTCCGGCAGTCCGGCTAGCAGCGCGGCCATGCGCGCGACGTTGCGGTTGTCCTCGCCCGCTTGGTTCGCGCACCCGAAGTAGACGTCGTCGATCGCGCCGCCCTCCACCCCGGCTCGCTCCACGGCCGCCGCGATCGCGACCGCCGCCAGGTCGTCCGGCCGGACTCCAGCGAGAGAGCCGCCGTAGCGCCCGATCGGCGTGCGCACGGCAGAGAGGACGACGGCGCGAGCCACGGCTCGCGACGTTATCTCACGAAGTCGATCCGAACGGGTCCGGGGAACGCGCCGAGCGCTTCGCCGCGTCGGAGGAGCTCCGTCACGGCTTTCCGGCCCTCGTCGCCGTAGTCCTTGGTCAGCTCGTTGACGTACATGGAGACGAACCGGTCCGCGACCGCCGCGTCGATGCCGCGTCCGAACTGGAGCGCGTACTCGAGGGCCTCCGCGCGGTGGTCGAGGCCGCACTGGATCGCGTCGCGAAGGACGCAGGAGACGTCGCCGAGAACGTCGCCGCCGAGATCGCGGCGGACCACGTTGACGCCGAGCGGCAGCGGCAGCCCGGTCTCGAGGAGCCACCATTCGCCCAGGTCGAGCACCTTCACGAGCCCGTGGTCCTCGAAAGTCAGCTGACCTTCGTGGATGAGCAGTCCCACCTGGGCGCGCCCGGAAGCCACCTCCTCGGGTATCTGCTCGAACGGCAGCTCGCGGAACGGAAAGTCGCTGAGGAACAGTCGCAGCGCGAGGAAGGACGTCGTGAGCCTGCCGGGGACGACGATCTCCACCTCGTACAGGTCCGTGCGGGTCATCGGCTCGCGCGCAACGAGAATCGGACCGTAGCCGGAGCCGATGCTCGCCCCATGGGGCAGCAGCGCGTAGTCGTCCTGCACGAAGGGATACGCGGCGAGCGAGATCGCGGTCACCTCGAGGCGGCCGGCGCGCGCCCACTGGTTCAGCGTCTGGATGTCTCCGAGCACCTGCTCGAACTCGTGCCCGCGGGTGTCGACGAGATCCGTCGTCAGCGCCCAATACATGAACGCGTCGTCGGGATCGGGACTGTGTCCGACGCGAATCCGCAAGGCGCCGGACGCTAGCACCGGCCCGCAGCCATGCCCCGGACAACCGTCACCGGCTGACGTCGCAGGGGCGGCGCTCGCGGTGCGGGGCCGGAGGCCCAGTACGAGAGGTACGGACCCGGAGAGCGCCGTGCCGCGAGCGCCGTCAGCCGGTCGCGGGGGCCGGCTTTGCCAGCCGAGAGCGACCGGCGGCCTGTGGCGTCAGCGGTTGAAGAACCAGCGTTCGAGGAGGGGAAGTACCTCCTTGCGGGTGAACGGACGCGCGTCCGCAGGGCGACCGTCCTCCTCGAGCACGCGGACATCGTCCTCGAGCGCCTCATTCGCATGCTCGAGCGCATCCTCGAGCTCGTAGCCCTCGAAGATCACGTCCTCCGGTCGCGCCTCGTCGGAATCCCGGAGCTGTGGGTTCACCGCTCTGCCCACTGCCCACACGGCGCCCTCGCGCCGCTCGATCCAGAGGACGATGCGCTCCTCTTCGCCGACGTCGTCGACGCCGACGAGCACGCGCTCCGCGTACCGACCTTCCCGGGAGCTACGTCTCATCGACCGGGATACAATCGCGTCTCGGGGCCGTGTTCAAGAACCTCTTCTCGTTCCTGTTCTCGCGCGGCTCGGCCGAGGAGCACGTCGCGCGCTACGTGATCCGCGAGCACGACCGCGGGCGTTCTCTGACGGAGATCCTCGAGGACAAGTACGTTCAGAACCGCCTTACCCCGGACCAGCAGAGGCGACTCCTCGACCGTCCGGAGATGATCGAGGCCTTCTCGGGTGACGTGCTGGGCGCGGCCAAAGCGTCCGTCTCGAGCTAGAGGTCCCGCCCCGCACCCTGCTCCCGCGCGAGCCTCACGGCCTCGGCGGCGAGGGAGACATCCCAGGCGGCAAGCCCGTTCGACTTGAAGATGACGATGTCGTCGTCCGACTGGCGCCCGACGATCGCGCCCGACACGACCTCGTGCAGCTCGTGCACCTCGAGCCAGTCGAGGACGCCCGCGGCGACCGGCTCCACGAGGTCTCCGGACTCGAGCTTGGCCTGCTCCAGCCAGTCGCAGCACACGAAGCGGGCGCGCTCGAGGACGGCGTTGTCGAGCTCGCGGTGGCGAACGACGTTCGCGCCGGCGGCGCACACGAGCGTCCCGGGCGCCAGCCATTCGCCGCGAAGCACGGGATCGCGTGAGCTCGTGATCGTCACCACCACGTCGCCGACGGCTGCGTCCCGATGGCTCTCGCCCGGCTCGGCGCCCATGCGCTCGCAGAACGCCGCGAGCCGCTCGGGCGTCCGGCAGTATGCGACGACGCCCGCGATCGTCGGCACCGCGGCGCGGATGCACGCCACCTGTGTCTCGGCCTGGTAGCCGCAGCCGATGACGCCCAGTTTGCGGGCACCCGCCTTTGCGAGGTGGCGGGCGGCCACAGCGCTCGCGGCGCCAGTCCGGAGCTGGCCGAGCCGATCCGCCTCGACCACGGCGACGAGCTCAGACGACAGGGCGTCGAACAGGCAGACGACGAAGGTCACGCCGTTCGGCGTCGCCGCGTAGAGCTTCGCCCCGGCAAGCCCGAGCCCCGAGTCGGCGGCTGCCATGTCCGCCAGCGCGCCCTCGGGAAGGCGCAGCCGCCTGCGCGGAGCGATGTCGACCTCACCTGCGGCCATCCGTCGAAAGCACCCCTCGATCGCGTCGACGGCGGTCGCCGGCTCCACGAGCGTCTTCACGTCGTTCTCGGTGAGGTACAGCGGCATGGCCAGCAAGTCTAGGAACGAGACGGAGCCGACCGTAGACTCGTGCTGCTTGACGACAGAGGACTACCGCGCGCTTCCGCTGAGCGATCTGCTCGACCGCCTCTCCGCGGACGGGCTCGCCCCGGGTGGGGGGTCGGCATCTGCGCTGACGGTCGCCTTCGCGGCACGCCTCGTGGCCATGGTCGCCCGTTGCTCCCCCGAGTGGGAGGAAGCTCGCGGGATCGTCGCGCAGGCGAACGCGATCGGAGACCGCGCGGTCGATCTCGCGCACACCGACGGACGCGCCTGGGAGAACGCGTTGCTCGCCCTGAGAGACGCGGAGGCAGCGGTCGGCGACGACCCCGGCCGGAGCTTCGCGCTGGAGCAGAAGCTCGAGGCCGCGGCGTCGGCACCGCTGGAGATCGCCTCGCTGGGCGCCGACGTGGCCGCACTGGCCGCGGAAGCCGAAGACAACTGCGAAGGCACGTACCGCGCGGACGCCACCGCAGCCGCGGCCCTCGCCGCGGGGGGCTCGGCAGCAGCCGCTCACCTCGTGCGCGTGAACCTCGGGGTCCGGCCCGCGGATCCGCGGCTCGCGCAGGCGCTCGAGAGCGAGCGGACGGCGCGCGAGCTCGCGGATCGGCTCCTCGGCACGACACGATGAGCGGGGCCGCCGCGCTCTCGGACGCGGAGCTCGTCCGCGCCTGCCGGGCCGGCGACGCCGAGGCCTGGCACGAGCTCGTCGAGCGCTACTCGCGGTACGTCTACGCGATCGCGGTCCGCGGCTTCCGCCTCGGAGACGAGGATGCGGACGACGTCTTTCAGGACGTCTTCACGCGGATCTACACACGGCTCGACTCCTTGCGCGACGACGCGGCGCTGCGCCCCTGGATCGCACAGCTCACCCGGCGGCGCTGCCTCGACGCGCTGGCGAGCAGGGGACGTGAGACACCCGCCGACGAGGAGGCGATCTCGGGCGAGGAGAGCGCAGACCTCGCCGAGGTCGAGGAGGCGTTCGCCGTTCGCGAGGCCCTCGCCGGGCTCTCGGAGAACTGCCAGGACATCCTCGACCGCTTCTTCGCACGCGACCAGAGCTACAAGACGATCGCCGACGAACTCGAGATCCCCTCGGGCACGATCGCGAGTCGCATCGCTCGGTGCCTCGGCCGGTTGAAGGACGCGCTCGAGCCGTCGTGACCGAACGGCCACCAACGACAAACCCTCGGCCGCGAGCGTCTTGGGTTTCCGCGCGCACGGGAGGGAAGAAAGCGCGGCCCTCGAGGGTCTAGAGAAGTGATGACGCGCTTCTACGACGAAGAGCGGCTCGGTGCGCTCCTCCGCCTCCTGCCTCCCGCGCCGGTGGGCTGGGTGCGGGCAGCGCAGGAGATGCCGGCCGCGCGCCGCACGTTCGACGAGATCGTCGCGCGTGCCGA
>JBKPLV010000147.1:0-2828 GCA_046731795.1 Actinomycetota bacterium
GCGGCATGAGCGAGCAGGCGCCGGTTCCGGTCCAACCCTCAGAGCCCGGGACGGTTCCTGCCCGTCTTGCGCTGCACCAGCGCGCCGGCGGGATCGTGACGCCGCTCGTGACGACGGTCGTCGCGTTCCTCATCGGCGGCTTGGTCGTCCTCATCCTCAGCGGCAAGAACCCCCTCTCGACGTACAGGGAGATCTTCAACGGCACCGGGCTCAACTGGCTGTTTCCGTGGAACACGACGTGCTCCGTCCGTGATCCCGGCAACGAACTGTGCGTCAATGCCGGCAACCTGCAGCAGACGCTGATCGCGTTCACGGCCCTCGTCCTCACCGCTCTCGCAGTCGCGTTCGCGTTTCGCTGCGGCCTCTTCAACATCGGCGGACAGGGGCAGTACATCGTCGGGGCCGTCGTCGGCTTCCAAGTGGGCCTGTGGTTCGACTCGCTGCCCGCCGCGCCGCACATCCTCCTCGCGTTCGTCGCGGCGGGCCTCGCGGGTGCGGTATGGGCCGGGATCGCGGGCTTCCTGAAGGCGACCGTCGGCGCTCACGAGGTGATCACGACGATCATGCTGAATTGGATCGCCTACTGGATCGCGACGTATCTCATCAACGGTGGGCCGCTGCAGGACCCGGTAGCCGAGGAGTCAGGTGCAGCAGTGTCGAGGGACATCGCCGACAGTGCGAGACTGCCGGTCATCTGGGGTGTGCAGGGCTTACAGGGCCTGCACATCGGGCTGTTCGTGGCACTGGGCGCGCTCCTCGTCTACTCCCTGGTCCTCAACCGCACGACTCTGGGCTACGAGGTTCGCGCGGTGGGCTTCAACCCCGAGGCGGCGGCGTACGGCGGCATCAGCGTCGCTCGCAGCTACGTGATGGCGATGGCGATCTCAGGGGCGTTCGCAGGCATCGCGGGGGCGATGGCGCCTCTCGGTCTCCAGTTCCATCTGACATCGACATCGATCCAGGTTGATTCGTACGTTGCATTCCTCGGCATCGCGGTCGCGCTCCTCGGACGCAACACCGCCGTGGGCATCTCCTTCGCCGCCCTGCTCTTCGCCGCGCTCCAGGTGGGGACCCTCTCGCGAAATCTCGATCCGGCCGTCTTCCAACCCGAGCTCGCGAACAACCTCACGCAGCTCATCCAGGGGCTCATCGTCCTGTTTGTCGGAGCAGAGCTGCTCGTCCTTTCCATCTGGCAGGCGCGGAAGAGGATGCCGCGTGCGGGTCGCAAGGCGATGGAGCCGTGAGCGTTCGCGCCGAGGCCCCGCGCCCGCACTACGCCCGCGGGAAGATCGTCACGGCGAGGCGCCTCGCCATCGTCGGCATGGGGCTGGCGCCGTTCGCACTCTGGCTGACACTGCCGCCGCTCACGCTCGACACCATCGCGGCACCCCTCATCCTCGGTACGGTGTCTGCGCTGCTCGGTGTCGCAGCCATCACACGCGGCGAGCGGCGCGTTGGGTGGGGAGCCGTCGCAAGCGGCATGCTGGCGATCGGAGCGGGTGTGTTCGCCGTGCAGGCGAGCGCGTCCAACCTGAAGGAGGTCATCACCTGGTCGACGCTGATCTCGCTCGGGCTCGCGGCCGCTACGCCCCTCATCTTCGCAGCCATCGGCGGAATGTTCTCGGAGCGGAGCGGCGTGGTGAACATCGGTCTCGAGGGCATGATGCTGATGGGCGCCTTCTTCGGGATCTGGGGCGCCGACGTGACGGGATCGTGGTACGGCGGGCTGCTGATCGGAATGGTCTCGGGCGGGCTGCTCGCCCTCGTCCACGCGTACTTCTCCATCCATCTGCGGGCCGACCAGATCGTCGTCGGCACGGCGATCATCTTCCTCGCGTACGGGATCACCGGGTACTTCTACAACGACATCTACCTCTCAGCAGGAGGAACGCCAGCCGTCGTGCCCGAGATCCCGCAAGTGAACCTCGACTTCCTCGCAAGCATCCCTCCGGAGGGGCTCGGCGACTTCCTGGACGAGTCGTTCGGCGACCTGAGCCTGATGACCTGGATGGCGTTCGCCGTCGTCGTCCTGTCATCCATCTTCATGTTCAGGACGACGTGGGGCCTGCGGGTTCGTTCCGTCGGCGAGCACCCACGCGCGGCCGACACCGTGGGCATCGACGTCTACCGGGTGCGCTACGCATGTGTCGTGTTTTCCGGTGTCCTGGCCGCGATGGGCGGCGCGTACCTATCGATCGGCTACTCCCATTCGTTCACCGAGCAGATGACGAGCGGTAGAGGTTTCATCGCGCTCGCCGCCCTCATCTTCGGCAACTGGCGCCCGTACGGAGCGCTCGCCGCGTGCCTCCTCTTCGGCCTGTCCACAGCCTTCTCGCCGCAGCTCCAGAACGTCGAAGCGTGGGCGCCCTACGGGCAGCTTTTCGAAGTCCTGCCGTACCTGCTGACCATAGTCGTGGTCGCAGGTGTCATCGGCCGGTCGATCCCGCCTGCGGCGGTCGGCCGCCCGTACGTCAAGCAATAGCGTGGCGACTAGTCGGTCAAGGGCAGCGTGGGCATCGCTGCTGACAGGCCTGGCCTCTGTCGCGACGCTGCCTGTCGCCGTCTACCTGACTCGCTTGAGCGACACGTACGACCTCCTCCACGCAGGGTTTGCGATTCCCGTTGCGACTGTGCTAGGCATTGCCGCGATCGACCTGTCGCGGAGAGCACGCGTCCGTGCGTCGCTGACGCTGTCGCCGCGTGTGCCAGGCATGGCCACGGCCGGGCGTGTGCTGGGCATCGTCGGCCTGTGCATCGCCGCGTCGGCGCTCGTCGCGCTCGGCGTGTACGGGCTCCTGGAGTACGTCGGCTCGCAGGACTGACGCTGC
>JBKPLV010000148.1:0-5961 GCA_046731795.1 Actinomycetota bacterium
TCGGATGCGATGAGCACGGCCATGGCCGCGAAAGGGTAGAGGCCGCGGATCCCGCGTCTGCGGCGATACCCCTTGTTGGGGGAGGTCGGCGGGCGGCGGGGGCGAATCTCATTCACCGAGACGGGATTGTGAGATTACGAACGAGTCTGCCGGCTGCCGCCGCGGCGATGCTCGCCGGCTTGATGCTGCTGACCCAGGCGGCTGCCTCGAACGGAGACAGCCGCACGCATTGGCCTGGCCGCCCGAGTCTCAAGGGGACGTACGGCGCCTGCTGGAACAGGAAGACGGGAAAGCTCCGACTCGTCCACGCCAAGGCGGGCTGCCGGTCGTGGGAGCGCCGCGCCTCCTGGAGTCGTCGCGGTCCTCAGGGCACGCGCGGCCCGGCCGGGCCGGGAGGTGCGGCCGGGCCGGCTGGCCCCGCTGGCGCTGCGGGTGTACAGGGCCCTGCCGGTCCGGCGGGTGCGACCGGGTCTGCCGGGGCGGCAGGCCCCGCCGGAGCGCCCGGCCCGGCTGGCCCGGCCGGGCCTGAAGGGCCTCAAGGCGAGACGGGTCCCGCCGGCCCCGAGGGACCGCAAGGCGAGACGGGTCCGGCCGGGCCTCAAGGCCCAGCAGGGCCGCAGGGCGAGGAGGGGCCAACCGGCCCGCAGGGGCCACAGGGCGAGGTCGGCCCACAGGGCGAGGTGGGGCCAACCGGCCCGCAGGGGCCACAGGGCGAGGTCGGCCCGCAGGGCGAGGTGGGGCCAACCGGCCCGCAGGGGCCACAGGGCGAGGTCGGTCCGCAGGGCGAGACCGGGCCGCAAGGACCGCAGGGCGAGACGGGCGCCACCGGGTTGACCGGTCCTCAGGGTCCGCAGGGAGACGTCGGCCCAGCCGGGCCACAGGGAGACACCGGGCCCGCCGGGCCGCAGGGCGAGGAGGGGCCAATGGGCCCACAAGGGCTCCAGGGCGAGATCGGCCCGCAGGGCGAGGTAGGGCCAACCGGCCCGCAGGGGCTCCAGGGCGAGATCGGCCCGCAGGGCGAGGTAGGGCCAACCGGCCCGCCGGGGCCACAGGGCGAGGTCGGCCCGCAGGGCGAGGTGGGGCCAACCGGCCCGCAGGGGCTCCAGGGCGAGGTCGGTCCGCAGGGCGAGACCGGGCCGCAAGGACCGCAGGGAGAGACGGGCGCCACCGGGTTGACCGGTCCTCAGGGTCCGCAGGGAGACGTCGGCCCAGCCGGGCCACAGGGAGACACGGGTCCCGCCGGGCCGCAGGGCGAGGTCGGTCCTGCCGGGCCGCAGGGCGAGATCGGTCTCACGGGTCCGGAAGGTCCTCAGGGCGTGACGGGTGCCACGGGGCCTGCAGGGGCGCAGGGCCCGGCCGGGCCCGCAGGGCCCCAGGGAGAGGCCGGTCCTGCGGGGCCTCAGGGTCCGCAAGGCGAGACCGGCGAGACCGGTCCGCAGGGACCTCAGGGCGATACGGGCGCGACCGGGGCGACCGGGGCGACCGGGGCCACGGGTGCAACTGGCCCACAGGGACCCGCCGGTCCGCAGGGTGAGACCGGACCAACAGGGCCCCAGGGCCCTGCGGGGCCGACCGGTGCGACGGGCGCAACGGGACCGCAGGGGCCGGCGGGCCCCTCCGGTGCGACGCGCGTCACCGGAACGCCTGTCACCTCGTCCACCGGTGTGGCCGCTGGAACGCTCATCACGGCCACGGTGTCGTGCGCCTCGGGGAAGGTCGCATACGGCGGCGGGGCGCTCGTGACCGTCTCGAGCGCGCTCTCGAACGCCCTGGTATCGCTGCGCTCCTCCTATCCGAGCGCGAGCGACACGTGGACGGCCGTAGCCGTGGTCACGGTCTCGCTCCCGGTCGGCGTTTCGGCGACCGTCACGCCGTACGTGCTCTGCAGCCTCTAGCGCGCTACCAGGGCAGGTGGCTGCAGTCGTCGACCGCGCGTGTCCGCTCGGCGTCGTACGCGACTTTCAGCGGACCGGTCTGCTCGCCCGTGAAAGCGGAGACGGCGATGGGTGGATACCGCGCCGACGCTGCCTCGACGCAGGAGCGATAGTGATCCTCCGAGGCTCCCCACAGCAGCGCGATCGCTCCGACGGCGAGTGAGACGGCCGCCACGGAACCGACGATCCCGCCTCGTCTTCCGGCACTCTCCATACGCCGAGCGTAGGAAGGCGTCCGGACGAAGCGCGCGCTACGCCGTGTGGACCGTCTGCGCGACGAGCCGTCGCGCGGCCGCGGCGATGTGCTCGGCGTCGATTCCGGCCGCTGCGAGGCATTCCGCCGGCGTCCCCGACCGTGGCATCTCGCGCACCGCAAGCTTGACCACGCGCGGCGGCTCGTCGGTGTCGGCAACCGCCTCGAGCACAGCGTCGCCGAGGCCGCCCTCGGGCCAGTGATCCTCGATCGTGACGAGCCGGCCGCCCGTCGCCTCCGCCGCAGCCAGGATCGTGTCCGCGTCGATCGGCTTGATCGAGTACGCGTCGATCACGCGTGCCGAGATGCCTTCCTCGGCGAGCGCGTCGGCGGCCTTCAGCGCCTCGTGGAGGGTGATCCCTGCCCCGATCAGCGCGACTTCGTCCTCGTCGCTCGAGCGAAGCACGCGGCTGCCGCCGATCTTGAACTCCTCATCGGCGCCGTAGAGGACCGGGGTCGCGGGCCGAAGCGTGCGCAGGTAGGAGATGCCCTCGCGATCCGCCATGGCCGCGACGAGCTTCGCGGTCTGGTTCGCGTCGCAGGGGTGCAGGACGGTGGAGCCGTGGACGGCGCGCAGCGCGGCGACGTCCTCCAGCCCCATCTGCGACGGGCCGTCCTCGCCGATCGAGACGCCCGCGTGCGATCCGCACAGTGCGAGCGTCGCGCGGCTGACCGCTGCCATGCGCGTGAAGTCGTAGGCGCGGGAGAGGAAGGCCGCGAAGGTCGATGCGAACGGACGCCAGCCGACCGCCTGGAGCCCGACCGCCGCTGCGAGCATCTGCTGCTCGGCGATGTACATCTCGAAGTAGCGCTCCGGGTGCGCTTTCGCGAACGTCTCCGCGAAGGTCGAGTTGGAGACCTCGCCGTCGAGCGCGACCACGTCGGGCCGGGCCGAGCCGAGCGCCGCGAGCGCGTCGCCGTAAGCGCTACGCGTCGCGACGTCGGCGCCGAGCTCGTAGCGCGGAAGCTCGAGCGGCGCCGAGGCATCGCCACGCGCTGGCGCGGGATCCGGCTTCGCGACGTCGACGTGGATGTCGCGCAGCCCCCCGAGCTCGGCGATTGCCTCGTCCGGATCGTCGAGTGGCTTGCCGTGGAACCCGTTCTCGTCCTCCACCGCGGCGATGCCCTTCCCCTTGATCGTCCGGGCGATGATCACCGTAGGCGCGTCGGACGCGGTGACCGCACGTCCGAAGGCCTCGTCGATCGCCTCGACGTCGTGACCGTCCACCGTGATCGCGTTCCAGCCGAATGCCTCAGCGCGGGCGACGTAGCGGTCGAGGTCCCAGCCGACCATCGTCTCGCCGCGCTGGCCGAGCCGGTTCACGTCGATGATGGCCGTGAGGTTGTCGAGCCCGTAGTAGGCCGCGTGCTCGAACGCCTCCCACATAGAGCCCTCGGCCATCTCGCTGTCGCCGCAGAGCACCCACACTCGGCTCGGGAGCCGCTCGAGGTACTTCGCGGCGAGCGCCATCCCGACGCCGATCGGCAGACCCTGTCCCAGCGAGCCGGTGGCGACGTCGACCCACGGGATGAGGGGAGTCGGATGGCCCTCGAGCATGCTCCCGTGCTTGCGGTAGCGCATGAGCTCCTCGTCCGACACGACGCCGACCGCGCGGAAGATGGCGTACACGAGCGTCGACGCATGCCCCTTCGAGAAGACGAGGCGGTCGTTCGCGCGACTCTTCGGATCGTCGAAGTCGAAGCGGAGATAGCCGTCGACGAGGACGGCCGTCAGCTCGGCTGCCGACATCGCGGACGTCGGATGGCCGGACTTCGCCGCGGCGCTCATCCGCACCGAGTCGACCCGGAACTGCTGAGCAAGCTCGCGGCGGCGCTCTGCGTCCATGCGCGCCATTCTAGGTTTGCGTTTCCCTCGTTCGCCTGAGAGGTAACGTTGGGGGCGTGGCACGCAGCAGGCTGCACGAGCTGGAGGAACACGGGGTCAGCGTCTGGGTCGACTCGCTGTCGCGCGAGATGCTCGAGACGGGTCACCTGAAGCGGCTCATCGAGGAGGACGCGGTCGTCGGCGTCACCTCCAATCCGACCATCTTCGAGAAGGCGCTCTCGACCGGCGAGTGGTACGACGACCAGCTGCGCGCTGAGCTCGAGCACTCGGACGACACCAAGGAGGTCTTCTTCGCGCTCGCGGTGGAGGACATCAAGCGCGCCTGCGACCTCCTGCGACCCGTGTGGGAACGGACGGACGGCATCGACGGGTTCGTCTCGATCGAGGTGGACCCCGACCTCGCCTACGAGCGCGACGCGACGTTCGAGCAGGCGAAGCAGCTCCACGGGCTCGTCGACCGGCAGAACGTCTACGTGAAGATCCCCGCGACTGCTCCCGGCGTCGGCGCGATCGAGGATTCGATCGCCGCCGGACGTTCGATCAACGTGACGCTCATCTTCTCGCTGAAGCGTTACGCCGAGGTGGTCGAGGCGTACATCCGCGGTCTCGAGCGGCTCGTCGAGGCCGGACGTGACCCGGGCAGGGTCATCTCCGTCGCGAGCTTCTTCGTGTCCCGGGTCGACACCGAGGCGGACCGTCGCCTCGAGGAGATCGGCAGGAAGGACCTCCAGGGACGCCTGGCGGTCGACAACGCCAAGCTCGCGTACCAGCATTACCTCGAGGCCTTCGCCGGGCCGCGCTGGGAAGCCCTGGCGGCGGCCGGTGCGCGCCCGCAGCGCTGTCTCTGGGCGTCGACCTCGACGAAGAACCCGGAGTACCGGGACGTCCTCTACGTCGAGGAGCTGATCGGGCCGGACACGGTGAACACGATGCCCTTCGAGACGATCGACGCCTTCCAGGACCACGGCGTCGTGCGCGACACGCTGACCGAGGGCGTCGAGGAAGCGCGCGCGCTCCTCCGCGAGCTCGAAGCCGCCGGCGTCGACTACGACGACGTCACCGACACGTTGGAGCGCGAGGGCGTCCAGAAGTTCTCGGACTCGTACGCGCAGCTGCTCTCGGGCATCGACGCAAAGCGCGCCGTCATCGCGTAGGACCACAGGAAAGCCCCGCGACCCGCCTCGGAGCGAGCCGACGGGGCTTGGTGGGAGCTCAGTGGCTCATCGTGGTGTTCGGGTTGCCGTACTCGAGTGGTCGGTCGTCGCCGCGGCCGCGGACGCATCGTCGCGCGCGTCGTCCGCTGCCTTGAGGAGCAGGACGGCGGGAGGCCGACGCGGCTCGTTGCGTTCGCGAGTCAAAGACATATGTAATTTGCATATACTGATCGGAATGCACCACCGAAGACGGCAGCGACCTCGCAACCGCTTGCTCGGCGAGCGTGGCTGGGAGGTGCGTGCGAGGGTCGAGCGCTTCGGCGAGCCCGCTCTCCTCGCGCTGCTCGCCGCCCGCCCGACGCACGGGTACGAGCTCATCGAGCGACTGCCCGGCCTCTCCGGCGACGAGCGCGTCGACGTCGGGAACCTGTATCGGGCGCTGCGTGCGCTGGAGGAGGAGGGACTCGTCACCTCCGAGTGGAGCGCGGAGCTTCCCGGCCCGACGAAGCGCACCTACACGCTGACCGAGCAGGGCCACGAGCTGCTCGGCGCCTGGCTCGCGGCGCTCGCGCAGCTTCGTGACGACCTCACTGTCTTTCTCGATCGCACACGGGAAGGAGGTGACCATGTGCGGACAACACCACCATCGACGCCGGTGGGGGCGGGCTCCGAGCCGTGAGGAGCTCCTGAAGGCGCTCGAGGAGCGGCAGAAGGATCTCGAGCAGGAGATCGCCGACATCCACGACGTGCTTCGACGGCTTCGCGACGAGGGCA
>JBKPLV010000149.1:0-2032 GCA_046731795.1 Actinomycetota bacterium
GTGAGCTCCGCCGGCGTCGTGTCCGGCGTGAACTGGATGCGCTTGAACGTCGCGCCCAGCATGTGCGCGGTCGCGCGCGCCAGCAGCGTCTTCGCACTTCCGGGCGGGCCCTCGAGCAGCACGTGGCCGCGCGCGAGCGCGGCGACGAGGAGCAGCTCGACCGCGCGCTCCTGGCCGATCACGACCTTCGAGATCTCGACCTTCGCGCGCTCACGCAGGTCTACGAGGCTCTCGTACGGCGCCTCCACAAGCAGTGCCACGATTCAATCCTCCCCGTTCGGCTGACGGTGCTCGGCCGCACCATCGTAGCGCGGCCTATCGGAGGCTCCCATCCGGCTCCCCAGCCGCTTTTTGCCTCGCTCGCATGATCCGGCCCCCTTTCGGGGCAGTCAACCCCTCGACCGAGGGACTGAGCACGGCGGCGCGCGGAAAGATCCATTCGCGCGGCCGAGATCCGCTCGCGGACCCCGGCCGCGCGACTACTGCACTTGTCTACTGGACCGGCGCGACGGGAGCGACGGCGGAAGGAACGCCGGACATCGCGTCGAGGAGAACGGTGTCGACGCTCGTTCCGTCCTGCACCGCAATGCGGTGTCGGAGCACGAAGGGAGCCATCTCTCGGACGTCGTCGACCGTCACGCTCTCGCGGCCGTTCAGGCGGGCGCTCGCCTTGGATGCCATCACGAGGTGGATCATCGCGCGCGAGCTCACGCCGAGCTCGACGCCCGGAAGCTCGCGAGTGCGCCTTCCGACCTGGACGATGTAGCGCCCGACCGACTCGGGGACGTCGGTGTGCTCGAGCTCCTGGCGCGCCTTGTCGAGACCGATGACGCCGAGCAGCGGGCGAACCTCGCCCAGCATGTCCGGAGCGATGCCCTTGTGGGGGAGATTGAGCATCGCGAGCTCCGACTCTGCGTCGGCGTAGTCGAGCTCGATCTTGAAGAGGAAGCGGTCGAGCTGGCCTTCGGGGAGGGGGAAGACGCCCTCGTGCTCGTGCGGGTTCTGCGTCGCGATCACGAGGAACGGGTCGGGAAGCTTGTGCGCCTTGCCGTCGACGGTGACCTGACGCTCACCCATCGGCTCGAAGAGCGCGGCCTGGGTGCGGGGCGGCGTACGGTTGATCTCGTCGGCGAGGAGAACGTTGGTGAAGACGGCGCCCGGCATGAAGAGGTGCTCGCCTGCGCGGATGACGTTTTGCCCGTTCAACTCGACGGGTGTCGTGTCCGGCGTGAACTGGATGCGCTTGAACGAGGCGCCGAGCATGTGCGCGACGGCACGCGCAAGGAGGGTCTTCGCGCTGCCGGGCGGGCCTTCGAGGAGGACGTGACCGTGGGCGACGGCCGCGATCAGGAGCAGCTCGACAGTGCGGTCCTGGCCGATGACGACCTTTGACACCTCCGCCTTCGCGCGCTCGCGCAGGCCGGCGAGATCGTCGTACTTCTCCTCCATCATCAAAGCCACTGCCGTGTCCTTTCGCCTCGTTTCCCCTGCATTCGGGCCCGATTCCCAGGGCTAGCCGCAGCCGGGCCGACACCGTTATCGGCAGCTATCCTCCGTGCCTTAACACACATACGGGGGCGATCAGGTCTCGACGTGGTCGGTTCTCCGGCAGAGCTGCGAGCCGAGGTCGCCGGTTGGCCTCGTAAATCAACCGGCACCAAAGCAAGTGCGAACAAGAACGAACTCGCACTCGCCGCCTAGTCGAAGCTAGGTAGGGCGACGTCGAACCGGGTTGGGCCCGAGGCCCGGAGCTCGGCGCTAACAATCGGGCTTGGCGCGAAGGGAGAGCCAACCGCCTGACGCGCGACGCCAAAGGATGGCTGGCCCGTCGGTGGGTCGTCCGTGAACCGGCCGGCGGGTGAGATCAAGCACGGACTACGCTCGTAGACGCCCTGTTCGGTGCGACCGCGGACGCGGGTTCGATTCCCGCCGCCTCCACTAAACCCCTGATTTCCAGGGCTTTCGTCGTTCTGCGTGGGGCATGATTCGCTAGGCCTCATCTGGGACAACCTCCGCCAGCGTGTCTGCGAGT
>JBKPLV010000150.1:0-1986 GCA_046731795.1 Actinomycetota bacterium
ACCCGGAGAGGCGGTCGTCGGCCGCCTCTCCGCCTGAGCCGACCGTCTAGTTCCGCTTCGACTGCCAGAGGTCGCCGAACGGGACGAAGCGGCCCTTGGTCCAGCGCTGGAGCTGGCCCTGCTGCACCGGGAAGTTGTCGCCCGCTCCGGTCTTCACGGCGATGCCCGGGAGCAGGAAGGGGTTCTTCGGATCGCTCAGCGAGCGCGCCGCTTTCACGAGGCCGGCCCGCGTCGGACTCGACCCGAGGCGCCTCAGCAGCGCAACCGTCTCGTACCCGACCGCCATGCCGTAGACGTGGTACGTGTCGTTCGGGTTCGCACCCTTCGCGTACTTGCCCAGGATGGTGCGGTAGAGCTTCATCCCCGCGTCCTTCTTCCAGCGCGGGTCGGTCGGGTCCTTGAGGATCGTGCTCGTGATCGAGCCCTCGACGGCCTTGTTCTTCCCGCCCTCGGAGGCGAGCAGCATGATGTTGGAGGTGCCGGAGACGCCGTTCACGATCACCTTCGGCTTCCAGCCGAGGCGGTTCGCGAACACGTAGGCCTGGATCGCGAACGTGGGCGTCGCGAAGATCGCGAGGACGTTCGCCCCCGACGCCTTCAGCTTCGCGATCTGCGAGCCCACGTCCGGCGACGACACCTCGTAGGGCTGGGCGGCGACGACCTTCGAGCCGGAGCGCCCGAGGCCGCGCTTCAGCGAGCCGAGGAGGTCCTTCCCGTAGTCGTCGTTCTGGAAGAGCACCGCGATCCGTGCTCTCTTCATGTTCCGCGCGACGTACTGGCCGTAGACGAACCCCTCCGCGGCGTAGCTCGGCTGGAAGCCGATCGTCCACGGGTACTTCGCCGCGTCGCGCCCCCAGGTCGTGGCGCCGGAGGCGACGAACAGCTGCGGCACCTGCAGCTGGTTCAGGTAGTCGCGCACCGCGAGGTTCGCCTCCGTCCCGAGCGTGTTGAAGACGGTGAAGACCTTGTCCTGCTCCACGAGCCTGCGCACCTGCTGCACCGTCTGCGCCGGGTTGTACGCGTCGTCGACGATTCGGTACTCGATCTTCCGCTTCGCCACGCCGCCTGCAGCGTTCACGTAGTCGAAGTACGCCTTCGCACCCCGCGCGACGGACGCGTACGACGCCGCCGGTCCGGTCAGCGGCGACGTGCCGCCGATGAGGATCGTGGTCGAGCTGATGCCGGGATCCGCGCTCGAGCCGGCGAGCGCGACCGGCAGCGCGACGACGAGCGCCGCCGCGCACGCCGCGAGAAGTGTGAGGCGGCGGCGGCTCATTCGGGCCGAGAGTACCGGCGCGTGGTGAAGAACTGCCCGATCCTCCGGAAGAGCCCGCCCACCCCGTTCGGGAGCACGAACATCAGCAGGATGAGCACGACGCCGTAGACGATCGAGGGGCCGCCCGGCTTCTGCGTCTCCTCCACGATCCGGTCCGGCAGCAGCGATCCGAGGTCCTGGCCCTGGGCCCAAAGCGGCAGGAAGGCGATGAAGATCGCGCCGAACACGAGGCCCGAGAGACCGCCGAGGCCGCCGATGACGATGCCGACCAGCAGGAAGATCGAGAGCGCCACCGGGAACGCGTCCGGGTTGATGAACGCCCGCGAGATGACGAGCAGGCTCCCGGCGACGCCGGCATAGGCGGCGCTGATGCCGAACGCGAGCGTCTTGTAGCGGGCGAGGCTCACGCCCGAGGAGACCGCGGCCGTCTCGCTGTCTCGCACGGCCCGGAACGCGCGACCCGTTCGGCCGCGCAGGATCAGCCAGGCGACGGCGAACGCGAAAAGCGCGATCGACCAGGACAGGTAGTAGATCCAGTCGTTCGGGGTGAGTGTGCGGCCGAGCACGTGCACGTTCGTGAACGACCCGGTCAGCTCGTCCGTGCCGAAGAGCTGGATCCCGGTGCCGCCGCCCGTCCAATCGGCGAAGCGCTTCGCCGTCGAGGGCATGGCGACCGCGATGGCGAAGGTCGCGAGCGCGAGGTAGAGGCC
>JBKPLV010000151.1:0-4623 GCA_046731795.1 Actinomycetota bacterium
GATCGGGGTCGCTGAGCCCCGTCTCGCCCAGGGTGATCATGAGAGCCTCGAGGCCGGCGGGATCGCGCGTCACCTCGAGCGCCTTCCAGTCGGCCTCTGCCTCCATGCGGCTCGAGATGTGGTTCTGGAGCGGCGTCGCGACGAGCTGGAACGCGGCGACGACGAACAGCGCGAGCGGAACGGCCGCGGGCGCTCCCATCCCGCCACGTCTGCGCGTCGTCCACATCAGCAGCCAGGCGCCGGGGATGGCGAAGATCGCGAACCAGCCGAGACCCTTCGGCAGGTGCTTCTGCGAGTGGTGGGCGAGCTCGTGGGCGAGGACGACCTTCTGCTCCTCCTCGGTGAACGGCTCCGAGAGGATGGTGTCCCAGAAGACGACGCGGCGGGACGGGCCGAGCCCGAACGCGTAGGCGTTCGCCTCGTCCGTGTCGGAGCTGACCTCCTCGACACGCAGCGGGATGTGGCCAAGCCCGAGCTGCGCCTCGTCGGCGCGGGCGGAGGCGAGCAGGGCCCCGTCCTTCAGCGGCGTCGTCGTGAAGTCGAGGTAGGGGGCGACGAAGGAGAAGAGCGCGGCGATCCCCACGAAGACGGCCGCCCCGGGCAGCCACCAGCGGTCGCCGAGCTTGCGCGCGAGGCCCATGACGATGAGCAGCGCGACGCATACCGAGAGAAACTGCGCGGCGAGGATCGCCCAGTCCTGGAAGAGCCACTCGAGGTAGCTGAGGTCGTTCTGGTCCCAGCGCCGCTGCCACCAGTGCGCGGCGAGCGCGAAGGGGACGTGCACGAGCCACGCGATCGCGAGGCCGAGCATCCCGAGGAGCATCCCCGTGCCGATCGGCCCGGCCGAGGACTCGGCGACGAACCGCACACCACGCTTCGCGTAGATCCAGAGCGTGACGAGGAGGGCGATTTCTGCGAGGAGCCAGTCGACGTAGAAGAAGCGCTCGTACCGCCGCGCGCGCTCGACGAGGTGCGCGCCGAAGAGCGACTCGACGTCTACCGGCCCGAGCGAGAGGTCATCGGGGACGGCGGTGGGGTAGAGGAGGAACGCGCCCAGGAGGAGCAGGGCGACGGTGAGCACCCCCACGGCGGACTTCAGAAGCTGTCTCCGGGGCGCAGCTGCGGGAAGCCGACGAGCTCCGCGGGCTCGGGCTCGCCCTCACGCTCGCGCAGCACGGGCGCCGCGTACGGGTAGCGGCCCGTGACGAGGAACACGTAGGCGTAGGTCTGCGCCGAGTAGCGCAGGCACACCACGCCGAGGTTCCGCAGGCCCTCGGGCATCCGGGCGGTGGCGAGCGCGTACCACCAGCCGAGGAATCCGACGAGGAACGCGACGCCGCCGAGGGCGCTCGCGACGATCAGCGCCGGAATCGCGAGGAAGATGCGGAACAGGATCGTGAGTCGCTTCTGGGGCACCGGTGGATCGATGGCGACGTCGATCTCGTACGAGGCCTCCCGTCCTGTGAACCCGGGGAAGCGCCGGCCGATCACGTACACGAACGCGACCAGATGCAACGCGTAACGGACGTACGCCGCGAAGAACCGGTGCAGCGCGAGCGGAAGCCGTCCCAGCACGAGCGCGATCAGCCAGACGAACGGCGCGATCACGAGCACCACCAGCGACCAGAGGAAGATCCACACGAAGTGGGGAATAGCGAGGAAGAGGCGGAAGAGGATCGTGAGGCGTGGCCGGGCGAGGTCGTCGGTCACGACCGCCCGCACCGGATGCTCGGGGAGTCGCGAGTACGGCTCCGCGAGCGCCGGGTCGGAACTGGGATAGCGCGGCGTGAGCAGCAGCACGTAGCCACCCGCCTGTGCGCCGTAGCCGAGTGCGAACGCCACGAGGTCCCGGAGCCCGCGCGGGGCGCGGCCGAGCGCGACCGCGAAGAACCATGCGAGGAATGCCGCCGCTGCTGCCGCACCCCCGAACGACGAGAAGCTCCACCACACCGTGTGTTGATCGCCGCCGGACGCCGACCACGATCCCTCGGTGGGCCATCCGCCGGTGAAGCCGCCGCCGAGCGCAGCCGTCAGCGCGAGCGCGGGGAGCGCGAGCAGCAGTCGGAAGAAACCTCCCCAGCGTCCCTGCCTGACCGGGCGGGCGATCTCGATGTCGACCGGGTAGTCGTCCTGGCAGCGGAACCACGGGTACGGATTCGCCGCGAGGAAGACGTACGCGCTCACCTGCGTCGAGTAGCGGATGTACGACGCGACGAAGTCGTGCAGGCTGCCCGGCACCTCTCCCTGGATCAGCACCGCGAGCCAGTTCACGAAGCCGACGACGAACGCCGCGATGCCTCGCAAGAAGACCCAGATGAAGAGCGGGATCGCGAGGACGAGCCGGAAGAAGACGGTGAGGCGGCTGCGGCTCAGATCGTCGTCGCGTACGACGATCCGGATCGGCCGGTCGGACACCGTCTCCACGGCCGCATTCTGATGCACCGCCACTAGGATCGCGCGATGGCGATCACGCGCGACGACGTCGAGCGCGCGCGCGAGGTGATCACGGGGCGGCTGCACCGGACGCCGACGCTCTCGTGCTCGTCGCTCGCGCCGGACGCGTTCTTAAAGGCGGAGCTCCTCCAGAAGACGGGCTCGTTCAAGCCGCGCGGCGTCCTCACGAAGCTCGCGTCGCTGTCGGACGAGGAGAAGGCGCGAGGCATCATCGCCATCTCCGCCGGGAACCACGCTCAGGCGGTCGCGTGGGGAGCGGCGCAGGAGGGCCTCGACGCGCTCGTCGTCATGTGGCGCGGAGCGAGCGAGGCGAAGGTTGCGGCCACGCGCAGCTACGGCGCCGCCGTGGACCTCGAAGCGGAGGATCCGCGCGGCGCCTTCGACCGCCTCGACGTCCTGCTCGAGGAGACCGGGCGCACGCTCGTGCACCCCTTCGACGATCCCTTCACGATCGCGGGCCAGGGCACGGTGGGGCTCGAGATCCTGGAGGACTGCCCCGACGTCGAGACGATCGTCGTGCCCATCGGCGGCGGGGGTCTCATCTCCGGCGTCGCGATCGCGGCAGCAGGGCATGCCCGAGTCGTCGGAGTCGAGCCGGGGCTCTCGACCGCGCTGCATTCGGCGCTCGCGGCCGGAGAACGCGTCGAGGTGACGCCGACCTCGATCGCGGACGGCCTCAACGCGCCGCACGCCGGGCGGGCCGCGCTCGCGATCGCGCAGGAGCACGTCGAGGAGGTCGTCCTCGTCGCGGAGGAGGAGATCGAGGAGGGGTTCCGATTCCTCTACGAGCGCGCGAAGCTCGCGTGCGAGCCTGCCGGAGCAGCGGCCGTCGCAGCCGTCCTCGCGGGGAAGGTCGAGGGCGGCCGGACCGTCTGCGTCGTCTCGGGCGGGAACGTCGCTTCGGCAACCGCCGCTGCTATCCTGGCGCGCCGATGAAAGCGGACATCCATCCCGACTACGTCCTCGCGCACGTGACCTGCTCGTGCGGGAACGAGTTCTGGACGCGCTCGACGAAGGACGAGCTCCACGTGGAGATCTGCTCCGAGTGCCATCCGTTCTACACCGGGAAGCAGAAGCTCGTCGACACCGGCGGTCGGGTGGAGCGCTTCCAGCGCCGCCTGGAGAAGGCCGGCGCGCGCCGCGGCTCCGACGAGTAGCCGCCACATGGCCGTCAGCTACGGCGGGCAGGCCGTTCTCGAAGGCGTGATGATGCGCAGCCCGTCCTCGTGGGCGGTCGCGATCCGAACCCCCGAGGGCGAGATCACGGAGGTCGTGCAGGACATCTCGTCGCCCATGCAGCGGCGGCGTCTCTGGCGCCTCCCCGTGATCCGCGGCGTCGTCGCGCTCGGCGAGTCACTCGCGATCGGGTTCCGCGCGCTTGCGATCTCCGCGAACGTCGCCTCGCAGGAGCGCGACGAGAACGGGGAGATCCAGACCCAGATCGGCCGCGGTCAGATCATCTTCTCGTTCGTCATCGCCATCGGGTTTGCGCTGATGCTCTTCAAGGTGGGGCCCGCGCTCGTGACGAGCTGGCTTCCCGTCGAGCAGACCGAGCTCTTCGTGATCGTCGAGGGGGTGATCAGGGTGAGCGTCTTCATTGCGTACATCCTCCTCATCTCGCTGCTCCCCGATCTCAAGCGTGTGTTCCAGTACCACGGCGCCGAGCACAAGGCGATCAACGCGCTCGAGAGCGGCGCCGACCTGACGCCGTCCAACGTGCAGAGATTCAGTCTGATCCACCCGCGTTGCGGAACCGCCTTTTTGCTCTGGGTCATGGTCATCGCGATCTTCGTCTTCGCGCTCGTCGGTCGGCCGTCCCTGCCGTGGCTCGTCGCGAGCCGGATCCTGCTTCTGCCGGTCATCGCGGGGCTCGCCTACGAGCTCATCCGCTACGCGGGCAAGCATCAGGACAACCGCGTCCTCATGACGCTGCTCGCGCCCGGCCTCTGGCTGCAGCGACTGACGACGCGCCAGCCGACCGACGACCAGGTCGAGGTCTCGATCAAGGCGCTCCAGCGAGTCCTCGAGAAGGAGGCTGCCGAGACGCCGGAGGAGCGGCGGCTCGAGTCCCGCGTCGAGGTCATGGCTTAGTGGTTGCTCCGCGGAGCGGCCGCTAGTGCCTCGCATCGTCCGCGAGGCGGACATCGACTGGGAGGGTACGACGGCGCG
>JBKPLV010000152.1:0-1072 GCA_046731795.1 Actinomycetota bacterium
CGACCGAGTGGATGACCGCGTCCCACGTCACGCGCGCGCGGTGTGGCTCGAGCACGGCGATCGTCCCGTCGGTGAGGCCCGGGTCCTCGAGCCACGCTCGCGGCATCCCCTCCGCGACCCGGCGGTAGAGGTCAGGATCCGGCGGTGTGTCGACCACGGTGCCTCGGTACTGGCCCTTGAAGTCGATCGAGTCGATCGCGCCCGTCGCGGCAAGCTCGGCGACGAGGTCGTCCGTCCACTCCGGGCTGGCGTCGAGCTTGAACCGGAGATCGGGGTAGAGGCCGAGCCACTCGTGGAACCGCTCCGTCGACGGCGGGCTTCCGAGACCGCCCGAGACGACGAAGAAAACGGGCTGCGGGACACGCCCGAGGGCGTCGCCCAGCGAGCGCCCCGCCTGGCGCAGGGCGAGGTCGAGCGCGGCGCTCTCGTAGGCCCAGCGGCGGTAGTCGTGGTACGCGTGCTGGGCGGGCTCGGCGTCGAAGAGCGGTAGCGTCGCGAGGTGCTCGGAGAAGCTGTGCAGCGTCCACGAGCCGGCGAGTGGGAGATCGGGCCCGCGCTCCTGCGTCCGGTCGTGCTCCTCGGAGTGGTAGGTGACGTCCTCGCCGATGCCCTCCTCGCCGGCTCCCAGGAGGTGCACGACGGTCGTCTTCCGCAGGAAGTCCGGGCGCGCCTGGAGCGAGAGCAACTCGAGCTCGTAGCCCTCGATCTCGAGCGGAAGGTCGCGGACGGCGTCGTACAGGCTCACAGGGCCGCGAACGCTACCGCGACCTCTGCAGCGAGCCGCGCGTTCGCGATCGCGAGCTTGCGGTTCACATCGCGCGTCCGTCCCTCGGAGCGCTCGTGCAGGCGCGCGAGCACGAACGGCGTCACCGCCTGGCCCGAGATCCCCTCGCGCGCAGCCTCGGCCACGGCCTCCTCGATCAGCCCGTCAACCTCGATCGACTCGGGTGGCGGGTTCGTGAGCAGGAGCCCGCAGGCGCCGGCGAGCCGCCAGTGCGCGGCCGCAACGCGGGCGGCGCTCTCCGCGTCCTCGACGCGCAGGGTGACGGGCGGCCCTCCCGCGGCGGAATAG
>JBKPLV010000153.1:0-2049 GCA_046731795.1 Actinomycetota bacterium
CACCGACGGGGCGCTGACGACGACGCTCGTCGGGATCCTCGCCGAGCGCGAGCTGGCGCCGACCGCTCTGGAGGCGACGGCCTTCGCGCTCGGCATCCACGAGGACACCGGCTCGCTCACGTACCCGACAACGACACAGCGCGACGTTGACGCGCTCTCCTGGTGCTTCCGGCACGGCGCACGGCAGGAACTCGTCAACGAGTACCTGCACACGCCGCTCGCGGGGGCGGAGCGAGACCTGCTCAAGCACCTCATGGAGCAGCTCGAGCCGGCACCCGGACCGGTCGAAGGCGTCCTGCTCGCGGCCGTCTCCTGGCCGGAGTACGTCGACGGCGTCTCGAACCTCGCGCACAAGATCGTCGACCTCACAGACGCGCGTGCGCTCGTGCTCCTCGTCGAGATGGAGGAGCGCGTGTTCGTCGTGGTTCGCAGTCGATCCGGGGCCGTGGACGCGGCCGGCGTCGCGGCTGCGTTCGGCGGCGGGGGACACGCGCAGGCTGCGTCCGCCATTGCGCGGGTCGATCTCGAGTCCGCGCGTGCCCGTGCAGCCGAAGCTCTCGAGGCCATGCGCGCGGACGAACGGCTGGCCCGCGACGTGATGTCGACGCCGGTCCGCACCGTTTTGCCGTCCGCGACGGTGCGAGACGCCATGACGCTCTGCCAGCGTCACGGGCAGAGCGGCGTCTTCGTCGTGGACGGGGGCCAGCTCGTCGGCGGCGTGAGCCGCGAGGACCTCGACAAGGCTGTCGGGCACGGGCTCGCGCACGCGCCGGTGCGCGGGATCATGTCGAGCCACGTCGTCGCGGCGACTGAGGATGCAACCGTGCAGGAGCTGCGCGGGCTCGTGACCGCAGCGAACGACGGTCGCGTCGCGATCCTGCGCGACGGGCAGCTCGTCGGCGTCGTGACGCGGGTCGACCTGCTGCGCGCGCTCGAGGGGACACTCGCGCCGCCCGCCGACCGCTCGGCGAGCATCGCCGAGCGGATGCGTGCCTCCGCCAGGCTGCGCGAGGTCGCCGAGGCGGTCGCCTCGATCGGAGACCGTGCCGAGGGCGTCTACCTCGTCGGCGGGACGATCCGGGACATCCTCGTCGGAGAGCGGAGCTTCGACGTCGACATCGCAGTCGAGGGCGACGCGATTGCGTTCGCGTACGCGCTCGCGGAGGCGCTCGGCGGCCGGGCGACGCCGCACCAGAAGTTCGGGACCGCCGTCATCACCTACGGCGACCACGAGCACATCGACGTCGTGACCACCCGCACCGAGTTCTACGACGCGCCCGGTGCGCTGCCGAACGTCGAGCGGGCGGGGCTGCGCGAGGATCTCTACCGCCGCGACTTCACGATCAACGCGATGGCCGCGTCGCTCGCGCCCGCGGACTTCGGGCGGCTCGTCGACCCGTTCGGAGGCCGTGCCGATCTCGAGGCGCGCGTCCTCCGCGTGCTCCACAACCTCTCGTTCATCGACGATCCAACGCGGATCTTCCGCGGGATCCGCTACGAGGCGAGGTACGGCTTCCGCTTCGACGAGCACTCGGCCAGGCTGCTGCGCGGGTGCATCGAGATGGGCCTCGTCGGCGACCTCTCGTCGTCCCGGCTGCGCGACGAGCTCGTCGCGCTCCTCGAGGACCCGGGGGCAGCGGACGGCATCCTCAGGCTCGGCGAGGTCGGCGCCGACCGCGCGATTCACCCGCACCTTCGCGGCGACGAGGTCGCGGCCAGGCTCTTCACGCGCGGTACCGCAATCCGCGACGAGCTGGGCGTGGACCTGCCGACCTGGAGGATCGGGCTCGCCGCCCTCGCCTATGCGATGACGTCCGACGAGGCATACGGCTGGCTCGAGCGGCTCAAGGTGCGCCGACGTGACGCCGACCGCATCGTCGGCGCGGTCACGGTCGCCCCTCGGATCGTCGAACGGCTCCGCGAGGAGGAGCTCGATCCGGCGGAGGTCGTCGCGCTCGCTGACGCGTTCTCTCCCGACGCCCCTCTGCTCGCGCTCGCGCGCGACGACCGACCGGAGCTCCGCCAGTACTTCTCGAGGCTCCGCGACGT
>JBKPLV010000154.1:0-5974 GCA_046731795.1 Actinomycetota bacterium
CGGGAGAGATCGATTTCGACCGCCTCGTGCACTCGGAGATCAGGAATCATCAGCCGGACCGGGAGACCGAGACGGGAGTCGAGACCTTCCGCCGGGCGATCCAAGGAGTTATGGAGGCCGTGCCGGACTCAACGTGGACTACTCTCCGGCTCCTCGCGGAAGGCGACTTCGTGGTCTGTCACAACCGTTGGAGCGGCACGTACGGCGGAACGACCTTCCGAGGAGTGCCTACGTCGAAGGACGGACGCTTCTCGGTCGAGCACATCCACATCTACCGAATTGCAGAGGGCCGCATCGTGGAGCACTGGGTCGTCCGAGATGACCTCGCGATGATGCAACAGCTCGGCGCCGTGGGCGGGGCGTAGGGTCGCGCGGTGGTCGAGGAAGGACAGCCCGCACCGGACTTCACGCTGACCTCCGACGCCGGCGAGAGTGTCTCCCTTTCCGACTTCCGCGGCACGCCCGTCGTTGTCTATTTCTATCCCAAGGACGACACGCCCGGCTGCACCGCCCAGGCCTGCGGGATCCGTGACGTCTGGAGCGAGCTCCAGCGGAAGGGTGCGGTCGTACTCGGCGTCAGCCCGGACAGCCCGAAGAAGCACGTCAAGTTCCGCGAGAAGTACAGCCTCCCGTTCGCGCTCCTCTCGGACGAGGCGCACGGGGTCGCCGAGCAGTACGGCACCTGGGTCGAGAAGCGCATGTACGGGAAGACCTACATGGGCATGGAGCGCTCGACCTTTGTGATCGACGCGGACGGGAACGTCGCGAAGATCATGCGCAAGGTGAAGCCCGCCGAGCATGCGGACGACGTTCTCGCCGCGCTCTGAGCGATGACTTCTCGCTGATCGCGAGGTCTTCAGTCCCGACCCGACTGGAGAGGAGATCGAGATGACCAAGGTAGTCGCAGCGATCACGACGTCCGTGGACGGGTACGTCGCAGGGCCCAACGACGGGCCCGGGAAGGGCCTCGGCGAGGGCGGCGAGCGGCTCCACTACTGGGTCTTCGGCGGGCCGTGGACGTACCAGGACGAGAACCACGGGGAGGCGACCGGCGAGGACGCCGCCTGGCTGGAGCAGGGCCTGTCCCGCATGGGCGCCGCCGTAGTGGGACGCTGGATGTACGAGGCCGCCGGGCACTGGGGCGGCGAGAACCCGTGGGGCGTGCCCGTCTTCGTCGTCACGCACCGCCCCGAGGAGGAGCCGGCGGGAGGAGCGTTCACCTTCGTCTCCGGCGTCGAGCAGGCCGTCGAGCGTGCGAAGGCGGCCGCGGGCGGCAAGGACGTCGCCATTGGCGGCGGCGCCGACGTCATCCGCCAGGCGCTCGAGGCCGGCCTCGTCGACGAGCTCTCGATCGTCGTGGCGCCGGTGACCCTCGGCGACGGCAAGCGGCTCTTCGACGGGTTCACGCAGTCGCTCGAGCTGGAGCACATCGGCGTCCGGCAGTCGCCCTTCGCGACGTTCATCGACTACCGCGTGAAGCGTTAGCGGCCTACGCGGCGCGCACGTTGCGCTCGAACTTGTGCCAGGACTTGTCGCCGCGGAGGAACCCCCACGAGCCTTTGAGGCGCGCCCACAGGAGGATCGGGCGATAGACGAGGAAGTCGAGCGGCGTGTACAGGAGCAAAGTCAGGAGATCCCGCTTGCGGTAGCTCCGTGACTGCATGTCCTCGAAGTAGATGGCGCTCGCGGTGAGCGCCGCGTTGGCGAAGGTGATCGCGCCGACCATGGCGAGGAACGTCAGCGGATGGAAGAGCCCGAGCGCGACCGCGCCGGCAAGCGCGAGCAGCCCGAGCACCTCGAACACGGGTGCGAGCACCTCGGTGAGGAGGTAGAAGGGCGCGCCGACCAGCCCCACCGACTTGTAGCGCGGGTTGAACCACATGCGCCGGTAGTGCCAGACGGTCTCGTCGATGACGCGCTGCCAGCGCTCACGCTGCGAGACGAGCTTGCCGACCGTGTCCGGGCCCTCGGTTGTCGCGACGTTGTCGGTGAGGCAGAGGATCGCGTAGTCCCGTCCTTCGCTCAGGTACTTCTCGTGGACGCGGAACGTCAGCTCGATGTCCTCGCAGGTGAACGACCGCGAGTAACCGCCGACCTCCTCGAGCACGTCACGCCGCCAGATCGCAAACGCGCCGGGCGAGCAGAGCATGTAGTTGCCACGCGACCACGCGGTGCGGTTGTTGAAGAACGCGCGAAGGAAGTCGAGGTGCTGGTACGCCATGAGCGGGTGCAGATCGATCCGCCGCCGGCCTTCCGGAGCGGCCATCGCCTCCTCCGGCTTGCGCGCCGTCGTCAGGTGGCTCGTGACGCCGATGACCCTGGCTGGATCCTGGACCGCGAGCCGCATGCCCTTGAGGAGCGCCTTCCGGTCGAACCACGTGTCCGCGTCCACGCCGCAGACGTAGCGATAGCGCGCCACGTTCAGCGCCGCGTTCAACGCGTCGGCCTTGCCGCCGTTCTCCTTGTCCACGACGACGAGGTTCGGGTGCTCGCGGCAGCGGTACATCGCACGGACCTCGGCGTGCGGGAAGACATGCCGGACGAACGCCTGGTACGGCTCGAGGTCGAACGCCTCGACGAGCGCAGCCAGGGTCCCGTCCGAAGAGCCGTCGTTCACGACGACGACCTCGTGCTCCGGGTAGTCGAGGTCCAGCATCGAGCGGGTCGTCGCCGCGATTACCCGCTCCTCGTTGTAGGCGGGCACGATGATGCTCACCGGGATCGTGAAGCGCGATGCCGCGAGCGTCTCGTAGTCCGCGCTGCGGCTCTCGTGCCGGCGCACGACGCTCTCGAGAGCGCCGATCGTGGTCAACGCGACGTATACCGCCGTCGTGAACACGAGGTACGCGAAGCAGACGAGAACCGCGATCTGGACGACAGTCGTCACGCGACCCGCGCTTCCGAATCGTCTGTTGCGAGCTCCTCGCGGCGCGCCTCGGCCGCCTCGCGATAGCGCTCGCCGCCCGCCGCGTAGATCCGCTCGAGGAGCGGGCTGCGCGGGTTGTCCAGCGCGAGGAAGTCGACGAAGCCGATGTCCTGGAGCACCTCGGCCGCGCCGTTGCGGGCGAAGAGGTCGTCGTGCGTGAGCACCGACAGCAGCGTCGAGACCGCATCGCTGCCCAGCGTGCGCAGCGCGTCCTTCGCCGCCGTGCGGACCCACCAGCGCTCGTCTGCGAGGAGGCGGGCGATCGAGGGCGCTGCTGCGACTCCGACGACGTGGCCCGCGGCCCGTGCTGCATGCACCCGGACGAACCACTCGCCGTCGTCGAGGCTCGCGAGGAGTGCCGTCTCGACCTCCTTGCCCGCGCGCGTCCCGAGCGTCTCCACGACGGCGGCACGGACGTTCGGATCCGGATCCCACGTGAGCTGGATGAGCGTCGAGGTCGCGAGGTCCGGATACGACTGCAGGAGGGTGGCGCCCCAGAAGCGCACGGCCGGGCTCCAGTCACGGAGGAGGACGCCGAGCCGGTGCCCTGGAGCCGGCGCGAGCTGCTCGAGCTCGGCGGCGATCCGCGAGCGGGAGCCCTGCCCACGCCGGAGCGCGTCGATGAGGATGTCGATCGCCCAGTCGTCGCCCATGTCGCCGAGAGTGCGAATGCCCGCGGCGGCCACGCGCTCGTCCGGGTCGTCCAGCACCGAGCGGATCAGCTGTGGAACAGCAGGATGATGCGCCCGCTCGAGCTGCTGGAGCGCCGTCACCCGCCGCCATCTGCCCCACTCGGTACGCGGCTTCCCCTGTACGCGCCGAACGAGGCGGCTTGCGGCGCGCGCGCTCAGCTCATTCGACCCGTGCGCCTCGCGTGCGCGGTCGTAGCGCGTGCGACCGACGAGGATCGCGAGCGCGAAAGCCACCCAGACGCAGAAGGAGACGGCGAACACGACGACCGCGGCATCGAGGACGAACGAGTCCACCACCACGTCGTCGTCGCCTGGGGGACCGCTGCTCTCCCTCGAACGAGGGATCCCACCCGCGGGGACGAGCCAGCTCGGGGCTGGTCAGTGACGGCGGCCAGCCGCGAACGCGGCTGCTTTAGGGAACTAGCGCGGCGGGGGTTCGCGCGTCAGCGGATCACCGGCTCGCGCACAATCTGCATGCGGATGAGAGGACTTGAACCTCCACGCCCTTACGGGCACACGGACCTGAACCGTGCGCGTCTACCAATTCCGCCACATCCGCGCGGCCAGACGATTCTAGCCCGGCGTCGTCTCACTCCCCGATGATCCGACTCGCGTCTCTCGGTGCGGCCGTCGTCGCGATTCTGCTCGTGGTCGGCGGCCCGACCGACGCTTCCACCGATGCCGCTCGCAGCGAGGTCGTCGTCCTCCTCGACGCGCCGCCGCTCGCCCAGGCGCCGGGCACGGAGGTGAGGATCGACGCGGAGCAGCGCGCCTTCCGCACCAAGCTACGCGACCGCCTCCCCGCTGCGGAGGTCGGCTGGCGCTACCGGCTGGTCGCGAACGGCTTCTCGGTGACGGTCCCGAGCAGCGACGTGGCGCAACTGCGTGCGCTTCCGGGAGTGCGCGACGTGCTCCCGACGACGACGTACGCGCCGCGGGAGATCTCGTCCGCCGAGCAAATCGGCGCTCCGGCGCTCTGGGGAGAGGGTCTCGCGACGGCCGGCCAGGGCGTGAAGATCGGCATCATCGACTCGGGCATCGACCCGCGTCATCCCTACTTCGATCCGGACGGGTATGCGATGCCCCCGGGCTTTCCGAAGGGCCAGGTGCGCTTCACCTCCGCGAAGGTGATCGTGGCCCGCTCCTTTCCGCCCAAGACCGGCGCGAGCGGCGCCAGCGTTCGCCTCGCATTCAGCCCGGACGACAACGAACACGGAACGCACGTCGCCGGGATCGCAGCCGGGAACGCCGGCACTCCGACGGGACAAGGACGCATTTCGGGCGTCGCCCCGCGCGCATACCTCGGCAACTACAAGGTCTTCGTCGAGACGGACTCGGGTCTGTCCCCGAACGCGAACTCGCCCGCGATCGTCGCGGCGATCGAGGCCGCGGTTGCGGACGGGATGGACGTCGTCAACTTCTCCGGCGGCGAGCCCGAGATCGAGCCGAAGCGCGACATCGTCGCGCTCGCCCTGAACGCTGCGGCGGCCGGGGGGGTCGTGCCGGTGGTCGCGGCCGGGAACGACTACAACGACTTCGGCGCCGGGTCCGTCTCCTCGCCAGCGAACGCCGAGGACGCGATCGCCGTGGGCGCGGTTGACATCAGCGGCGCGAAGCGGACGCACGCTGACTTCTCGTCGGTCGGCCCGACGGCCATCTCGCTCCGCCTGAAGCCCGACGTCGCCGCGCCGGGAGTCGACGTGCTGTCCTCGCTCGCGGGTGGCGGCTGGGTCGCGCTTTCCGGCACGAGCATGGCCACGCCACACGTCGCCGGCGCCGCGGCCTTGCTCCGCCAGCGACACCCGTCGTGGACGGTCGAGCAGATCAAGTCCGCACTCGTGCAGACCGGCGTCGACTCGGTGGACGAGCGCAACCGGCCCGCCGGGCCGCGCTTCCAGGGAGGCGGTGTGGTCGCCCTCCAGCGCGCCGACCATCCATTGCTCTTCGCGAAGCCGACCGCGCTGTCGCTCGGCCTCCTGCAGCGCGGTGCGGATCTGACCCGCACGGTCAGCCTCGACGACGCGGGGGGCGGCGCGGGCAGCTGGGATGTCACGGTGATCACCCGCGACACACCCGGCCGCGCAGTTCATGTCGGCGTGCCGGCCACCGTCACCGTCCCGGGCGAGCTCGCGGTGTCGGCCGCCGTGAATCGCGGCGCTGCCCCGGGCGATCTCGACGCCTACGTCGAGCTGCGGCACGGACAGGACGTCCGGCGCATCCCGCTCTGGGGTCGCGTCACGGCAGCCGCGCTCGCGCGGCATACGCCGGTGCCGCTGGTGAAGCCCGGCGCGTACGCCGGCACCACCGCCGGACAGGGCTCGTTCGTGTCCCGCTATCGCTATCCGGAGACGCCGAG
>JBKPLV010000155.1:0-2786 GCA_046731795.1 Actinomycetota bacterium
AGGGCGACCATGTGCGCGAACAACCGCTCCTGCTCGGGCGTCGGCTCGCCGAGGAACATCGTCCGCTCGAGCTCGGAGAGGTAGCCCCAGACGGGCGCGCTCGCCCCGGTGACGAGGACGTCTCCGTCCTGGAACAGGAGATTCCCGGCGAGAGCGTGCGGGATCGCGGCGTTCCGGCCGATCTGGCCGCGATATCCGGCCGACGCGCCGTGCCCGACGAAGCTCTGCGCGCGATAGATCTCGCCGATCGCGTCGAGCATCGCGTACGTCGCCTCGTCGCTCGCGCGCTGTGACACCTCGGTCTCGGTCGCGCCGACCCGGGTGTACCGCTGCAGGAGCCGGTGTGCGAGGTGCGACCAGCGCACGCTCTCGCGGATGAGCGCGATCTCCGCGGCGGACTTGACCGCCATCTGGCGCTCGATCTGCTCCACGACGCGTACGACCGTCGCGCCCGAGAGCTCGGTCAGGGTCGGCCCGCGGTAGCCGAGGATCCATGGGTAGCCGTCTTGGTCGGCGCCGATCGTCCCCGTCACTCCGGCGTCGGCGAGCGCGCGTGCCAGGACCTCCTCGGCGCGCGGCTCGCCGGGGTACTCGAGGTAGTGCGCGACGCCGTCGAGCGTCGATTTCGACTCGGCGTGCTCGACCTCGAGCCGCGGCACCACGAGCGTCCGCGTCCCGTCGGACGCCAGGACGAGCGCGATCGGCCGCTCCGTGGGCACGAATGCGAACCCGGCGTAGTAGAGGACGTAGTACGGGTCGAAGAGGACGACCCCCGCGAGGCCCGCCGCGTCCGCCTCGGCGAGCAGCGCGTCGCAACGGGCGGCATGCTCCTCGGGCGTAATCGCGATCGACGTGAGCACGGTCGCAGACTAGTGATGCCCGGGTGGGGGAGGATTTCGCCTGGAGCCGTTCTACATTCAGCGCATGAGCATGAGGAACTTCCTCGTCGCGCTCGTCCTCACCGCGATCTTCCTCGGGATCCTCGTCGTCGCCGGTACAGCCCAGAACGGCGGCTGTCTTCCCTGGAAGGACAAGGTGGTCGTCGGCGGCAACGGCCCGTTCTCGGAGAATCGCGGCACGAAGCTCTGCAAGTAACGGCCTGGCGGAGCGGCGCCGGAGTCGAACCGACCGAGCCGTGGGCTGCACGACCGCACGAGTTTTGAAGACTCGCTGGGCCACCGGGCCCATGCCGCTCCGGCGGGAACGCTAGCGCCGTTTCTTCGGCCGAGACGGCGGTTGTACGCTCGCCCGTGACGTGGCGGCAAGCTGCATGAGGCGCTTCTCCGTTCGGCGCGAGCTCGCTCTTGGCTTCGGCGTCTACGCCCTCTACCTGCTGGTGGGCCGCTTCGTCCTCCGCAGGCGCGGACGGGCGCGGGCCACGGTGAATGCCGTCCGGATCATCAGGCTGGAGGAGCGGCTCGGCCTGCACGTCGAGCCCGCCGTGCAGCGGGCGCTCCTTCGCTATCCGCGTCTCGTCCAGGGCCTCAACGCGGGGTACGGACTCTTCAACGTCACGCTCACCCTCGGCTGGCTCGTTCTCCTGTTCCGGCGGCGCGACGAAAGCTTCCACCGCTTCCGGCGGGCGTGCCTGCTCGCGCACGTCGGGGCGCAGCCGGTGTTCCTCCTGCTCCCGACGGCCCCGCCGCGCGTGCACGACGGGTTCGTCGACACCCTGGCCGAGGTCAGCGGACTCGACATCGAGCACCCGCTCCTCCTGCGCTTCTACAACCCGATCGCGGCCATGCCGAGCCTGCACGTCGCCTTCGCGGTGGTCACGGGCGGCGAGATCGCGTCGCGGAGCGACTCGCTCGTGGTGAAGGCGGTCGCTCACTCCTACGCGCCGCTCGTCGCGACGGTCGTCGCCGGAACCGGAAACCACTACGTCCTCGACGCGGTGGGAGGTGCCGTCCTGGGAGCCGCCGCGCGCCGCCTGGCATGAGCGGGCCAATCCGGCCGTAACATGACGCACGTGCGGCTCCTCGTGCTCGTTGTCGTGGCTGCGCTCGCAGTTGCGGCGACGGCCGGCGCCGGGACGAACCCCGTGCGCGCATCGATGACGACGACCTCGACGCAGCCGATCGTCGACACGCCCTGGCGCTACACGATCGTGGTGAAGGACCGTGCGGGGAAGCCGATCGCGGCGAAGGTGCGGCTGCAGATCCTCCTCGGAACGCTGGTCGTCGGCTGCTGGAAGCGGACGGCGATCGTCCAGTGCTCCGGCGCGAGCGCGGGCACGTGGATCGCGTTCAAGGGAAGGCGCACTGGCGTCATCACGTGGCCGGCGCAGTCGGCCGGCGTGAAGCTCACCTTCCAGGCGACGGTCGTCGCGGCCGGGAGGTCGTTGAAGCTGCGCGCGCCGGTGACCGTCCGCCTGCCGTGACCCTGCGCAAGACCGGAATCCGCTGAGGCGCGGATTCCGGTCGCGCGAAGGTCAAGGACGCTCGCATGCCGGGCCGCGGCGCCGGCTGCCGACGCATCACTTCCCGCGCCACGACGTGAAGTCGTAGCGCTCCTCGAGCCGCTCGAGCACCTTCTGTGCAATGAGGTCGCCCGCGGGCCGCTCGAAGTGGACGCCGTCGTCGGCTCGCATCTTCACGAGCTTGCCGGTCGAGTCCTCGATGTAGGGCGCGTATCCGCCATCCTCGCCCGCGAAGAAGAAGTACGTGTCGAGATACGACACGCGTCCCTTCCGCTTCGCGGCCTCGGTCTGGACGATCGAGTTGATGACGTCGAAGCGGAGCGTCTGGTCCGAGTCGCGCGTGATCGGCAAGCCGATCCAGATGAGG
>JBKPLV010000156.1:0-2120 GCA_046731795.1 Actinomycetota bacterium
AGACGAGGGTGCGCTGGCGCTCGCGGCCCCCGACGTGCTCGATGACGGCGTTCGAGAACACGACGTCGAACGATCCGTCCGGGAACGGCAGCGCGCATGCGTCGCCCTGCACGTACGGGATGTGCGGATAGCGCGTGCGGAACCCGCTGCCCTCGTGGAGGCCGAGCGCGGTGATCCGCTCGGGCCAGGGGTAGCGCTCCTCGAAGAAGTTCAGGGTGCCGCACCCGTCGCCCTCTCCGAAGCCGAGCTCGTCCGCGCCCACGTCGAGCACGGTCGTCTCCGCGGTCGGCTGCAGCTCGTCCAAGAAGAGCTCGAGCTTCCGCTCGCGCGAGCGCAGGGAGATGGCGTCGACCAGCCGCATCGCGCGTAAGTATCGGGTCCGAGGATGCCGGTAGGCTCGGCCGGTGGTCGAGGCGACGCTACGCGCGAGGGGCATCTACTCGCTGCGACTCACCGCCCGCACGAGCACGTGGCAGGCCAGCCTCCCGGAGGGACGCTGGGCGGCAGCCCAGCAGCTTCCCGACGGCCGCGTGGCCGTACGCGCGTCGTGCGAGGCGGCCGTCGAGCACGCGCGCTTCCTCCTCGCGCTCGACGACGACACGACCGAGTTTCACCGCCGGTACGCCCACGATCCACTCCTCGGCCCGAGCGTGCGGCTTCTGCGCGGGATGCGGACGCGGCGGAAGGCGACGGTTACCCATGCGGTGGTGCGCGCGATCACCGGGCAGCTCATCCAGGCGAGCAGAGCACTCGCGATCGAGCGGACGATCATCCGCGCGTGCGGCGAGGATCCGCCCACGCGAGCCGCGCTGTCGGCGCTCTCGCCGGCCAGGCTCACCTCGTGCGGCCTCGCCGCGAGCCGCGCGGCGACCCTGTCGCGGCTCGCCCGCACCATCGACCTGGAAGCGTTGCGGGGACGCGAGGACGCGCTCCTCCGCCTCGGCCGCGAGCGCGGCGTCGGGCCCTGGACCGTCGGGGTGGTATCGCTGCAGGGCCTGGGCCGGTACGACGCCGGGCTCGTGGACGACCTGGCGCTCGTGAAGCTGCTGGCGTCCGTGCGCGGACGCTGGCCCGAGCCTGGCGACACTGCGGAGCTGCTGGCTGCATACGGCGACTGGCAGGGACTCGCGAGCGTCTTCCTCCTCCAGGGCTTCAAGCGCGGGCTCGTACCAGGTGCCAGCATGGACCGCGCCCGCCAGGTGCGCGCGACTGCGCGATACGCGGCCTGACGCCTCCGTAGACTCCTCGCATGGTCGACGCGCGCAAGATCGCCGTGCTCGGCGCAGGCCGCATCGGCGAATCGCTCATCTCCGGGCTCCTCTCCTCGGGCTGGCGCGAGCCCTCCGAGGTCGCCGCGACGACGCGGCGAGCCGAGCGCGTCGCCGACCTGCGCGAACGCTACGAGATCGAGGCGACGCTCTCGAACCGCGATGCGGCCGCCGGCGCGGCACTGATCGTGATCGCCGTCAAGCCCCAGGACATCGAGGGCCTACTCGGCGAGATCGGCGCGTTCGTGCTCCCGGAGCAGACCGTGCTCTCCATTGCCGCCGCGATCCCGACCGAGCGCATCGAGCGGCGTCTGGCGGACGGCGTTCCGGTCGTGCGCGCGATGCCGAACACGCCCTCGACGGTGCACGAGGGGATCGCGGGTCTCTGCGCCGGGTCGCATGCCGGTGACGAGCACCTCGACCTCGCAGAGGAGGCCCTCTCGCACCTGGGCGCCGTCGTCCGCGTTCCCGAGCAGGCGCTCGACGCGATCACCGCCGTCTCCGGCTCGGGCCCCGCGTACTTCGCGCTCCTCGCCGAGGCGATGATCGAGGCAGGAATCCTGCTCGGTCTCTCCCGCGAGATCTCGACCCAGCTCGTCGTCCAGACGATGCTCGGCACGGCGAAGCAGCTTCGCGACGAGAAGCTGCACCCGGTCGAGCTCCGCGAGATGGTCACCTCCCCGGGCGGGACCACGATCGCGGCCATCCGGGAGCTGGAGATCGCGGGCGTGCGCGCCGCGTTCCTGAACGCCATCCAGGCCGCGATGGTGCGCGCGCGCGAGCTGGCCGCCGGCGAGCCCTAGTCCAAGTCCGGCAGGAGTGGCGACGTGAGCCGCACGCTCATGCCGCGAT
>JBKPLV010000157.1:0-3568 GCA_046731795.1 Actinomycetota bacterium
GGCACTCCGGGATCCCGTGCCTCGACTTCCACATCGACCGCTGCTTCGCGCCCTGCATCGGCGCGATCTCGAAGGAGGAGTACGCCGAGGTCATCGACGGCGTCATCGGGTTCCTCTCGGGGGACACGCAGACCATCCAGGCGCAGCTGACCGAGCGGATGCGTGAGGCCGCTGCCGCCGAGCGCTTCGAGGAGGCGGCGCGCTACCGCAACCGGCTCTTCTCGATCCGTCACCTTGCCGACCGGCAAGCCGCGGACCGCCGCGAGGTCGGCTCCGTCGACGTGATCGGGCTCGCGATCGACGGCGACGAGGCGACCGTGCAGGTCTTCCCGCTGCGCGACGGGAAGATGATCGACCGCTACGGGTTCCACCTCGAGAACGTCGCGGGCGAGGACGCGACGTCGATCCTCGAGGCGTTCGTGCTCGAGTACTACGGCGGCTCGCCGAGCGTGCCGCCCGAGGTGCTCGTGCCGCCCGAGGTGGAGGACGTCGAGCCGCTCGCCGACTTCCTCGGCGAGCGCCGCGGCTCGCGCGTCGTCGTGCGCACGCCCCAGCGCGGCCAGAAGCGGCGGCTCGTGGAGCTCGCCGCCGAGAACGCGCAGCTCGCGCTCGAGGCGGACGCCGCGGTACGGGTGGCAGCGAGGTCGAAGCGCATCGCCGCACTGGAGGAGCTCCGCGAGGTCCTCAACCTCGAGAGCCTGCCCGTGCGGGTCGAGTGCTTCGACGTCTCGAACATCCAGGGCGAGTCGATCGTCGCCTCGATGACGGTGTTCGTGGACGGGCGGCCGAGGAACGGGCACTACAGGACGTTCGCGATCAGGGGGCTCGAGGGTCAGGACGACTTCGGCGCCATGCGTGAGGCGGTCTCGCGCCGCTTCGCGCGGCTGCGCGCCGGCGACGCCGACGAGAGCTTCTCCCGCATGCCGAACCTCGTCGTCGTCGACGGCGGCAAGGGCCAGCTCGCGGCCGCGCTCGCGGCGATGGAGGAGCTCGATCTCCCACGCGTCGCCGTGATCGCGCTCGCGAAGAGGGAAGAGGAGGTATTCGTGCCCGGGTTCCCCGCGCCGATCGCGCTCGACCGGTCGAGCCCGGCCCTACAGCTCCTGCAGCGCATCCGCGACGAGGCGCACCGGGTCGCACTCCGCTACCACCGGCGCAAGCGCGGGGCGCGCTCGATGGAAACGATCTTCGAGACGCTGCCGGGCGTCGGGCCGGTGAGGCGGCGCGCGATCATCCGCCACTTCGGCTCGGTGGAGCGGTTCCTCGACGCGTCGCAGGAGGAGCTCGAGGGCGTTCCGGGCCTTCCCCAGAAGACCGCGCGCGACCTCTACGCCCAGCTGCACAAGGCAGGTCCGTCCTAGCCTTCGGGTGCCGCCTCGTCCGGCTTCGACCCGAGCACCTCGTTGAAGCGAACGGTACGGAGGATGAGGAAGATCGCGGTGAATCCGGCCACCACGTTCGTCACCGTGATCGTGAGCTTCGCGCCGACGCTGAAGGCGAGCAGCACTGCTGCCGAGGCGACGCCGCTCAGGACGTAGAGGAGGAACGCCTGCTCTGTCCCCACCCCGGCGGGGGTGATCGGAAAGAGCGTCGCGACGCTCTGCGACACCTGTACCAGGCCGGCGTTCTGGAGCGTCTGCGGGATGTGAAACGCCGCGAGGAGGAACCAGATGGTGACGAGCCGCAGCGTCCAGTCGGCCGCCTGCCAGGCCGCGACGCGGCGGAGGTAGCGCTTCGGCGGCGACATGACCCGGAAGGCCTGCGCGACCCGCGAGCGGAAGTTGGCGATGTGCCCCGCCGCCCAGATCCCGAACACTCCGACCACGACGAGGATTGCAGCGAGGGCGAGGTCGAACGGCAGCGGATGGGCGAGGATCCAGGCGAAGTCGAAGCTCCGGAGCCTCCGCAGAGCGTCGATTCCAGGGAGACCGCCGATCGCGATCGCCCACGTCAGGAAGAAACTCGCCGCGAACATGTCGAACAGGCTGAGCACGAGCGTGCTCGAGACGACCGTCGTGTACGTGCTGTTCCGGATCGCGCGGTGCGCCAGAACGATGCGCACGGCGTCGCCGGCGCGGGCGGGGATGATCGCGTTGATGCCGACGCCTGCCAGGTACGCGCCGTAGATCGAGATCCACGGCACCCGCTCCGCCGGGTAGGCGGCGGCGAGCACGTTCCGCCAGGCGCGGCTCGTGCACGCCATCTTCAGGAGGTGGCAGCAGATCGCGAGCGCGAGCGGCCCGAACGAGACCGACCCGAGCTGCTCGAAGAAGGCGTTGACGCCGTCGAGGATCTTGACGAGCACCGGCTCAGCTTGACTGTTTTCCTCGCAGCAGCCAGAAGTCGCTAGCGCGACCTTCCGGCTGCGCACCAATCCCTAGAGCGCGGCCGCCTTCGCGGCCGCGATCGCCGCGTCGACACGGCCTGCGCTACTTCTTGCCGTCCGTATCCGCTGCGAGGAACGGGTAGCGGTAGTCGGTGGGCGGCACGAAGGTCTCCTTGACCGTCCGCGGGGACACCCAGCGGATGAGGTTCCACATCGAGCCCGCCTTGTCGTTCGTCCCGCTCGCGCGGGAGCCGCCGAACGGCTGCTGGCCGACGACCGCGCCGGTCGGCTTGTCGTTGACGTAGAAGTTTCCGGCCGAGTACTGGAGCGCGTCGTGCGCCTCCTCGATGGCGGCCCGCTCCGTCGAGAACACGGCGCCGGTGAGCGCATACGGAGCGGTCTGGTCGACGAGGTCGAGCGTGTCGCCCCAGTGCTTCTCGTCGTAGACGTACGTGGTGATGATCGGGCCGAACAGCTCGTCGCGCAGGAGCCGGAAGCCCTTGTCCTCCGTCGTGATCACCGTCGGCGAGACGAAGTACCCCTCGGAGTCGTCGGTCGAGCCGCCGACGAGGATCTCCGCGCCGTTCGCCTTCGCCTCCGCGATCGCGTCGGCGTGCGTCTTGAACGCGTTCGCGTCGATGACGGCGCCCATGAAGTTCTCGAAGTCCGCCGGGTCGCCCATCTTGATCGTGTCGACGTCCGCCACGAGGCGCTCCTTCACCTCGGGCCACAGGTTCGACGGAACATATAGACGGGAGGCCGCGGAGCACTTCTGGCCCTGGTACTCGAACGAGCCGCGCACGACCGCGGTGGCGACCGCCTCGGCGTCCGCGGACGGGTGCGCGAGGATGAAGTCCTTGCCACCTGTCTCGCCGACGATGCGGGGGTAGCCGCGATATCTGCCCGCGCCCAGGTTCGCGCCGACCGTCTCCCACATGCCGTTGAAGACCCCCGTCGAGCCCGTGAAGTGGATGCCGGCGAGCTCCGGGCTCGCGAGCGCTGCCTCGCCGATCGTCGCCCCCGATCCGTACACGAGGTTGATGACGCCGTCGGGCAGCCCGGCCTCCTGCAGCAGGCGCATGTAGTAGTAGGCGGAGAGCGCAGCCGTCGAGGCCGGCTTCCACACGATCGTGCAGCCCATGAGCGCGGGCGTCGAGGAGAGGTTCCCGCCGATGCACGCGAAGTTGAAGGGGCTGACGGCGAACACGAAGCCCTCGAGCGGCCGGTACTCCATGCGGTTCC
>JBKPLV010000158.1:0-3045 GCA_046731795.1 Actinomycetota bacterium
TGCTCGATCCCGACGGCTACGTGATCGAGCTCTTCGAGCACACGGGCGCCGACCAGTCGGACGCGCCGCTCCGCGAGCCGATCCGCGGCTGAGCGCACGTCGAGGTCAGGCGCGCTCCTCGATCCTCATCTGCCCGACCGAGATGATCGTGCGATACCGGGCGAACGCATGGTGGCCGGCCTGCAGGAGGTACTGGTCAGCGTCGAGCATGCGGCGATAGACGTCCGGCGGCACCTTCACCGAGCGCTCGCAGTCGTCCCGCATGCACTCACACGCGAGCTCGAGAAGGCCCTGGGCGTCCGTCGTCGCGGAGGGACGATCTGCAGTCTCTCGGTTCGCTCGTCTGCGTGCAGCTCGGTGCGCGGTTCCGTCCTCCTCGCGCGGCGATCGCTCGCTGTCCGCTACGGCCATGGCCTCTCCCTCCTGTCGTGAACGGATAAGGAGGGCGCCCGGGAGCGCGCCTTCGGTATTCGTCCCGTGTCGTTCCAGTGTACGGATCGCGACCGGCTGCTAGCCTGCAGGGACGGACGGCGCCGTGTCGTCCTGTGAGGTTTGACTTCTTCGGTTCCTCCAACGGGTCGAGGCAGACGGATCTCGACCGAACGAACGACAGGAGTGAATCGAGATGCAGCAGTCCTTTTCCGACCTCGGCGTGTCCGCGCGCATAGTGCGCCTGCTCGCCGAGCGTGACATCCATACCCCTTTCCCCGTCCAGGAGCACGTCCTTCGTGACGCTCTCGCCGGGCGGGACGTCCTCGCCAAGGCGCCGACCGGCTCGGGGAAGACGATCGCCTTCGCGATCCCCATCGTCGAACGGATCGAGCGTGGCGGTCGCAAGCCGTCGGCGATCGTTCTCGTGCCGACGCGCGAGCTGGCGTCGCAGGTCGCCGTCGAGCTGACCTCGCTCGCGCCCAAGGGCGTCGAGGTCGCGACGGTCTACGGCGGCGTCCCGGTGCACGCGCAGATCAAGCGCGCACGCACCGCGGACATCCTCGTCGCGACGCCGGGCCGCCTCAACGACCTGCTCGAGCGCAGGGCCGTGTCGCTGGACGCCGTCAACGTCCTCGTTCTCGACGAGGCGGACCGGATGCTCGACATGGGCTTCAAGCCGCAGGTCGACCGGATCGTCAGGCGCGTACCGAGCCGCCGCCAGACCATGTTCTTCTCCGCGACCCTCGACGCTGCGGTGGGTGAGCTGGCGCGTGCGTACACGAGCGATCCGGTGCGCTGCGACGTTGCTCCGCTCGTGCACGTCGAGGAGTCCCAGGTCGAGCATCGCTTCGTCCCCGTGAAGCCGGAGGAGAAGGTGTCCACGCTCGCCGAGCTGCTTCGCGCCGAGCGCGGCCTCGCGCTGGTCTTCGTGCGGACGCGGCGTGGCGCCGACCGGCTCGTGAAGAAGCTCGCTTTTCACGAGATCGATGCGGTCGCACTCCACGGTGACCTCAACCAGCGACAGCGTGAGCGGGCGCTCACGCGCTTCGAGACCGGGAAGACCTCGACGCTCGTCGCGACGGACGTCGCCGCGCGCGGGCTCGACCTGGCCGACGTGACGCACGTCATCAACTTCGACCCTCCTGCCGAGGGTGCGGGCTACCTCCATCGCGTCGGTCGGACAGGCCGCGCCGGGCGCGGAGGCGTCGGAATCACGCTCGTCCTGCCGGATCAGCAGGACGATGTCAGCCGCGTCGCCCGTCTCACAGGCCATGTCGAGCAGTTCGCATCCGGCGGGATGAAGGTCGCGCCGCCCCGGCGCGTCTACTCCTCTCGGCGCGGGCGGTCCAAGTGGGGCGCGCCCACACCGCGCCGCAAGATCTGAGCGCGGACCCGGCTACTTCGCGGCGCCGAGCTGCTCGTCGATCCAGGCGTCGGCCTCCGCCTGGTCGACGCCACGCGTGACGACGATCTCTCCGGACAGGAGCTCGCGGGCCTTCAGGTGGAGCGCGCGCTCGCTCGTCGACAGCTTCGTCGGGTTTCCGGTCGTCGTCTTGCCCTGCTCGCGGCGGACGCCGTCGCGCACGATCTCGGCGAGCTCGAGCGGGTCGCCGCTGCGCAGCTTCTCCTGCGCCTGCTGCACGCGCTTCGACCAGATCTCGTCGCTGACGACCGAGGTCTCGCGAAGCGCCTTCTGCACCTTCTTGAGATCGGCCTCGGTCGCCGGAGGTCGGAGCTGCTCCTGAGCCCGCGCCATCGGGAGCGTCACGGAGAGGTCGTTCCCGAGCTCCACGATTACGACTTCCTCCTCGACGCCGAGAATCACCTTCTTCTCGCGCTTGGCAACCCGGCCGACACCGTGCGGCGGGTACGCGACGATGGTGCCGACCTTCAGATCCACGTCTTCAGCCTACCGCGTGAGGCGCCTTCAAGCCCGCCGCGGAGCGGCGTCGTCGGCTAGCTCTCGAGGCCGACGACGAGCTCTCGCTCGGCACCGCGCCACGTCGTGTGCACGGAGCCGAGGCGCTTGATCAACGCGAGGACGCGGGGGTTGTCGCCGCAGACCGTTGCGACCAGCTCCACGATGCCCGCGGCCCGCGCGTCCGCGGCCAGCTCGCTGGCCAGGATCGTGCCGACCTGCCTCCCCTGGTACGCGTCTGCGACCGCGAACGCGATCTCGGCGCTCGGGCCGCTGCGGACGAGTCGCGCGATGCCGACGGGCTGCGGGTCGCCGTCGACGTAGCCGACGAGCACGTGATGGTCTGCGTCGACACGGGCGAGGCTCGCGAGCTCGATCTCGGAGAGACGGGGCTTGGCGCCGCAGAAACGGCGCTCCCGCGAGCGCTCTCCCAGGCGCGCGAAGAGCATGGCGACCGTGCCGGTATCGCCGTTTCGGAGTGGCCGGATCGTGACGCCGTCGACGTAGCGCGCGTGCATGTGACGATGGTGAACGCCGCGCATGGCCCGAGACTTCCCCTCGACGGGCCATCTTGTTGACATGGCCCGGCCGGGCCATCCACACTGACGGGCCATGGAGCAGGACGTCCGCTTCTGCCACTTCGACGGGCGGCGCGTCGCGTACGCGACCGTCGGCGAGGGGCCGCCGCTGGTGTT
>JBKPLV010000159.1:0-6623 GCA_046731795.1 Actinomycetota bacterium
GTCACTCTCGCCCTGTACGTCGTCGGGATGGGGCTCTTCCACATCCTCGGCGGGCTCGGGGCAGCGGGCGAGGCAATCGAGGACTGGGCCCGGGGCATGACGGGCTCGCGCGCGGAACGCGCGTCCTCGAGCAGCGCATAACAAGCGCGCGGGTGCGGCGGGAGCCGCGCTAGGCGATGGTGAGCGACTCGATGACGACCGGCTCGAGCGGGCGGTCGCGTGCGTCGCGCTCCACCATCGAGATGCGGTCGGCGACGTCCTGACCCGAGGTGACGCGGCCGAAGACCGTGTGCTTGCCGTCGAGCCACGGCGCGGCCTCGGCCGTGACGATGAAGAACTGCGAGCCGTTCGTGTTCGGCCCCGAGTTCGCCATCGCGATATAGCCGCGCGCGACAGGGTGCTCGTTGAACTCGTCCTCGAACGTGTACCCAGGGCCGCCGGTCCCGTCCCCGCGCGGGCACCCGCCCTGGATCATGAAGTCCGGGATGACGCGGTGGAAGGTGAGCCCGTCGTAGTAGCCGTCGCCGGCGAGCTTCGTGAAGTTCGAGACCGTCTTCGGAGCGTCGTCGTCGAAGAGCTCGAGCTCCATCGTCCCCTCGCTCGTGGTCATGACCGCCGTGGACACGTTTCCGACTCTACCCAGCGGTGCCAACCTTCAGTCACGGCAGGCGTCCCTACACTCTGAACGTGGCGTCCGAGGCCCAGTCTGTAGGGAGTCTTCAGGAGACGGAGCTCGCAAGCGAGCTCGCCAGTCAATGGCGTCGGCTGACGCGCGCGGCCACCGTCGTCGCGCTGATCACCGCCCCGGCGCTCGTCGTCTGGTTCAACCAGACGCAGGGCTGGGCCTGGTACTGGTCGATCCTCGCCGCGCTCCTCGTCGTCGTCTGCTTCCGCGGCGTCTTCGACCTGATCTTCCACCGCTTCATCCCCCGCCCCAACCTGTTCGGGCTCGAGAGCCAGCAGCTGCGCGAGGAGGACGTCGTCGCGCACCGCCGCGTGTGGTTCTGGCGTTTCTGGGTGAAGATCGCGATCGTCGCCGCCGTGATCGGGCTGTTCGCCTACGTGGTCGGGATCCCGATGTCGGCCCTCGTCCAGATCCTGCCGCTCCTCGTGATCTTCCCCTTCTACATGCTCTTCAACTTCGCGATCCTCTTCGGGCCGCTGCTCCTCATGAACCTCTCGCAGATCCAGGCCTTCGAGCCGGGAGACGCAGAGTGGGGCGTCAAGCTCGCGGACGTCCGCGGGCAGGCGGAGGCCAAGGAAGAAGTGCGCCGGGTCGTCTCGATCTGGCAGTCCGGCGAGGCGTTCGAGCGCGCGGGCGGCAAGCGCGAGCGCGGCCTCCTCTTCCTCGGCGCGCCCGGCACCGGCAAGACGATGCTCGCGAAGGCGCTCGCGACGGGCTTCAACTCGCCGTTCATCTCGATCCCGGGCTCCGGCTTCGCTGCGACGTTCATCGGCATCGACGCAATCGTCGTCCGGATCCTCGCCCGCCGCGCGAAGCGGCTCGCGCGCAAGTGGGGCGGCCAGTGCATCGTCTTCATCGACGAGATCGACGCCGTCGGCATGCGCCGCAACGTGCTCGAGCCGGGCGCCGGCGGCGGCGGGTTCATGCAGCCACCCGACGTACACGAGTTCCTCTTCTACGGTCAGTTCGGCGCGCTGAACCCGTCGGGCGACCTCATTCTCGAAAACCGGCAATGGCGCGAGCGCCTGTTCGCCGAGCGGGCGCCGCAGCGAGCGGCCGGCAGCAGCCTGGCAGCACGTGCGTCCGGGGTCGTGTACCAGATGTTCCCGGGGATGTTCGGTGGGAGCGGAGGCTCGCTGGCGCTGAACCAGCTCCTCGTCGTGATGGACGGCATCGACAATCCGCCGTTCTTCAAGAAGTTCTTCACGAGCAAGGTGAACACGCTCCTCGACGGCATCTACATCGTCCCGCGACGGGTCGGGCAGCGCTCGCTGCGTGTGCCCGCGGCGAAGCCCCGCAAGGAGCAGATCTACTTCATCGGCGCCACCAACGTGCCCGTCGACCGGCTCGACCCGGCGCTCACGCGCCCGGGCCGCATGGGCCGCCACGTCTGGTTCCGGACGCCGACGAAGCAGGACCGCCTCGACGTCCTCGACCTCTACCTCGGCAAGGTCGCGCACGAGCCCGAGCTCGACCAGCCCGCGAGGCGCGAGGAGATCGCCCGCGTCACGAACGGGTACGCGCCCGCGATGCTCGAGCAGGTGACGTCGATGGCGCTCACGATCGCGCATCACTCGAACCGCGAGGCGTTGACCTGGGACGACCTCGTCGAGGCCATGACCACTCTCGAAGCCGGCACTGCCGTCGGCGTCGAGTACATCCCGGAGGAGAGCCGCGCCGTCGCCATTCATGAGGCTGGTCATGCCGCCGCCGGCCACGTCTACCTGAAAGGCGCGGAGTCAACGCGGCTCTCCATCCGGATGCGGGGAGGCGCTCTCGGGCATCACCAGGCCCTGGAGAAGGAAGAGCGCTTCAGCCGCTTCCGGAGCGAGGAGTTCGCGCGGCTCGTATGGGCCCTCGGCGCGATGGCCGCCGAACGGGTCTTCTACGGCGAGAACTCCAACGGCGTCGGTGGTGACATCCAGAGCGTCACCGCCCAGGCCGCGTACATGGTCGGCGCGTCCGCGATGGGCCCCGAGCCGTTCGCGGTGACGCCGCGCGAGGACGAGACGGAGGAGGAGGCGCGCGAGCGCATCCTCAAGCGCTTCGAGAAGATCGGCCTCCAGATCGTGAACCGCACGGGCGGAGGCGGACCGTTCGACGCCAACCCGATCGGGGCCGTCCTCGGGGACACGGACAAGCGCGCGATCGTCGGCCAGCTCCTCGGCCAGGCCTACGTCGCGGCGTACAACCTCGTGCTCCACAATCGAGACGCCGTGGAGCACATCGCCGACGTCCTGAACGCGCGCCGCGAGATCTTCGGCGACGAGCTCCTCAACCTGCTCGACGAGTCGAAGATCACCATCCCCGACGTCGACCTCTCGGAGGAGAGCTCGTGGCCGACGATGTGATGGAGAAGGCCGCGGCCGACACCAAGCCGGTGTCGGCGAACGGCGTCGGGTCGACAGTCGCGCAGCGGGAGGAGTCGCGCTCCGAGCGCGCACGGCGCCTCGCCTACCGCAGCCGTTTCGCCGTCTTCTACGTCGTGCTCGCGGTCGTCGCGGGCGCTGGTGTAGGAGCCCTGCTCGTGCTCGTCGGCCGCGGGAGCCCGGCGCCCGCGCCGGCGTGGTCGGCCTGGGAGCCGACCGGCAGCGCCGAACGGCGCGCCGCCCAGATCGGCGACCACGTCGGCGACCAGTACCGGCTGCCGAGCGGGAAGGCGCTCGTCGCAGTGACGTATGCGGGCCCGCCCCAGGTCACGGGGCCGGACGGCTCGTCCTTCCAGGTTCGCGCCATCGCCGTCAGGCCGGACACGACAGCCGGTCGCGCCGAGGCCGACGACATCAACACCGTCAACGCCGCGGGCACGATGATGTACACGCTCTGCGGCCTGGGCACGTCCTGCTCGATCGCGGAGGGAAAGCCGAGCCAAGCGCGCGGCCAGCTGCTGCGCCGCGAGGCCCTCGAGCTCGCTCTCTACTCCTTCCACTACATCGACGGTGTCGACTCCACCCTCGTCCTGCTGCCGCCTCGCGCGGACGGGAAAGCGGCGACGGCGGTGTTCCTCGAGCGCGGCGACGTCCGCTCCGAGCTCGGCCAGCCGCTCGACCAGACGCTCACGGCGCCGCTCGCTCCGGGTGTCGGCGAGATCCAGCCGGACGAGCAGCGCGTGATCGAGCGCACCACTCGCTCGCGGCTGTACGAGTACAGCTACCTGCAGGCGCAGGACGGGAGCCCGATCATGGTGCTCACGCCCGCCGTGAGTGGTTAAGGACTTCGGGCCGGCGCTCGATCTTGGCGCAAGATCCCTGAAGGCGTCCGCTTCGCGGCCGCTGCCGTGACAGATCCTTCATTCGTCGCGGCGGTTCAGCGTGCCAAGGCAAGATTGGACACGCTCGACTGGTACCCCGAGCCGGTGCGGATCGAGCGTGTCCGCGTGTTTGTCGCGCCCTGGTTCTTCCGGCTCCCGGTCCTGCGCCGCTACCACGGCTACGCGTTCTGGCGCACGATCCTGCTCCGGCAGCGCGACACCCCCGACGACCTGATCACGCACGAGCTCTGCCACATCTGGCAGGGGCAGCACCGCGCGCTGCACATGTCCTGGAAGCACGTGACCACGCGCTACCAGTCGAATCCGTACGAGATCCAGGCGCGGCGCGCCGTCGTCGAGACCCGCACGTAGCCTCGGCGCCGTCGCGCGCTACCGTGCCCGCGGAATGAGACCGCGCCTGCTCTTCGTCGTTCTCGCATGCGGGCTGGCGGCCATCTCGCCCTCGAGCCTCGGCGCGAGCACGGCGGCGACCGAGGGGCCGCGCGTGACGATGTTCGGAGACTCCGTCGCGGACTCCCTCACCTACGTGCCGGATGCTCGGGCGCTGCTCGGCGAGGGGATCGACCTGCGGCTCGAGCTCTCTCCCTGCCGCAAGCTCGTCCCGGCCGGGTGCGCGTACATGGGGACGCGCCCGCGCTCGGTGCTCGACATCGTGCGCGACTCGACGCTGTCCCAGCTCGGGAACATCGTGATCGTCGCGGTGGGCTACAACGATCCGCCGAACAACTACGAGACGGACATGGCGCAGGTCGCCAACGCGCTCGTGGATCTCGGCGTGGGCCACATCATCTGGGTCACGGTTCGCGAGCAGACGGACGGCTATCGCGAGATCAACGACGTCATCCGGGCCCAGGCGCATCGCTGGCCCGAGCTGATCGTGGCCGACTGGGAGGCCGCGAGCCGCGGCAAGGACTGGTTCAACCCCGACGGCCTCCATCTCAACGCCGCCGGCGCGGTCGGCCTTGCCACCCTTCTGCGGCCGTACGTCCTCGTCGCCTGCGGAGCCGACTGCGCCGCACCCGCGCCCACCGCCCCCGACAATCTCCGCCGCCCGGCGCTCCGCGGCACGGCGGTTGTCGGCCACGTGCTCACATGCCGCCACGGCGAATGGACGGGAGCACGCCCGATCGTCTTCTCCTACCGCTGGCTGCGCGGAACGAAGGTGCTCGCCGGCGACGTCGTAAGTACGCGACGACTGGGCGCTGCCGATCGCGGTCGGCTCGTGGCCTGCCGCGTGTGGGCGGGGAACGCCGGCGGCGCGACCTCGGCGACGTCAGCCGCGGTCCGCGTCCGCGCGTCGAGCTGAGCTCTACTCGACGAAGTCGACCACGACTTCCGGAGCTGGCTCGAAGACCGCGATCCGGTCGGCCCAGCGGACGAGCTCACCTGCAGCCGACGCGAAGACGTCTCCGTCCGGCTTGTACTCGTGCGTGAACTCGACCGCGCCGTTCAGCTCGATGATCGTCCAGCCGTCGCCGTCCGGAACGAGATCGACCCCGACGAGCGCGGTGCCCGCCGCCCGCGCCGCCTCCAGCGCGAGCTCGCACGCCGCTCGCGGGGGATCCGGAACGGGGCGACGAGCACCACCGAGGGCGACGTTCGTACGCCACTCCCCCTCTGCCGCGATCCGGAAGATCGCGCCCACGACGCGACCCGCGGCGACGAGGATGCGGAGGTCGTAGCCCTGCGGGGGCACGAGCTCCTGGACAAGGACGCCCTGCTGCTCGAACCACGGCTCGTGCGAGAACAACGACAGAGTCGCGGCGAGCGCGTCCTCGTCCGCGCACCACGTGACTCCCCGGCCCCCACTCCCGAAGCGTGGCTTGACCACGACCGGCGGCCGCACCGCGGCAAAGGGCCGGTCGGGCCGAACGTGCGACGTACGCGGATGCGGAAGACCGGCGCGCCGGAGCACGCGGGCGGTGAGGAGCTTGTCGTGCGTCACGAAGAGCGCGGACGCGTCGTTCAGGACCGTGACGCCGCGCGCCTGGAGCGCGCCCAGCACCCACATCCCGTCGTCGATCCCGTCGATCGCCGGGTTCACGTCCAGCCTCCCGAGAGCGACGTCGCCACGGCGGAGCGTGGCAAGCGCCTCCTCCGGCGTCATCGACTCCCAGCGCGCGCCATCGGCGTCGGCCCGCGCGAGCCATTCGTTGGTAGGCGTGCTGCGGAGTGTGACCAGGGCAAGGCGCATTCCGTCAGTCATGCACACCGCATATCTGCCGTGCAAGTCGGTTCACACACACTCCGCCTCCGATTCACCACCTCGTCACACCGAGGTCACCGCTCGGGTCGGGTCCGGACGAGCGAGAGGGCCCGCACGCGGGCCCTCTCGTCGCTGCGTTGTCGCTCCTACGAATGGATCTGGACGTTTCCACTCCGGAGCAGCTGATCGCCCGAGTCGTAGCCGTTGCTCAGACGGATCCGGTACCGATCGCTCGTTCCGGGCTCCCCGAGATCCACGACGTCGATCCGGTACACGAACGAGCCGGCGCCGTCGATGGTCGCCGCGCCGAAGATGCTCGCCGTCGTCCCGTCTTCACTGCACACAACCGACTGGACGTCGATCGAGCTCACGTGCATGCCCGTCCCGTGGTCGACGTAGTTCTCGTGACCCGACGGCGGGACGTGTGCGTTGCCGCCGAAGCTCGCACTGCCCGCGCTCGT
>JBKPLV010000160.1:0-2141 GCA_046731795.1 Actinomycetota bacterium
GCTCACGACGAGCGGGTAACCGGCATCGAGAAGGCGCTCCGCGAACGCCGTTCCCATGTTTCCGAGACCGATCAACCCCACGGTGGAACGGGGGTCCTGAGAGGCGCGCACTGTCCAGTATGAATAAACGAACGGCGCGGCTTGGTCAAGCACGGCCAGCACTTTCGGTCAGCTGGGACGGTGGCTCCTCGGACATCTGTACAGCCATACGACACGGAGACGATCGTCTCGTTCCAGGGATGACCGCCTGGAAGGGCTCGTACAGCCCGCGTACCTCACGACGGGGAACCTCGATCTTCCGAGCGGTGTAGAAGGCAGAGTGGTGGGCCGGCCACTCGAGGAGTCCGAGCTCGTCGCGCAGGCACAGCGCGGCGACGCAGCCGCATACGAGGAGCTCGTCCGCATGCACCAGGCGATTGCGTTCCGAACTGCGTATCTCGTCACCCGGTCGGCCGAAGACGCCGAGGAGGTCGCGGCGGATGCGTTCCTCAAGGCCTACCGCGCACTCGGTCGCTTCCGGCCCGGGAAGCCGTTCAGGCCCTGGCTCCTCACGATCGTCGCCAACGAAGCCCGCAATCGCTTGCGAGCCGGAGCTCGACGTCAGGCGCTCGCGCTGCGTGCTGCCGACGAAAGTCGCCCGGGGGACGCGGCCCCGTCCCCCGAGGCGGCGGCACTCCACGCCGAGCGCCGCGGGCGGCTCCTGGACGCGCTCGACCTGCTCCCGGACGACCAGCGCCTCGTCGTCGAGTGCCGCTTCTTCCTCGAGCTCGACGAGGCGGAGACGGCGAGCGTGCTGGGCATCCGCCGCGGAACCGCGAAGTCGCGGCTGTCACGTGCCCTCGACCGGTTGAGAGAGGAGGTTCCCGAGGATGCCTGACCTCGAGCGCGAGCTCCGCAGCCTCGGCGAATCGATCGCCTTCCCGCCGACCCCCGACCTCTCTGCCCGAGTGCGGGTGCGGCTCCCGGAGCGCAGGGAACGACGGACGTGGCCGCGCGCCCTCGTCCTCGTCGCGGCGGTCGCGGCGGCGGCTCTCGTCGCCGCCATGGCGATTCCACAGGCGCGCTCCGCGATCCTGCGCGTCTTCGGGATCGGTGCCGTCCACATCGAGTACGTCGATCGCCTGCCGGCGGTCGAGCCGGCGCTTCCGCTCGACCTCGGCCCGAGGATCTCGGAGGCCAACGAGCCCTTCCGCCCGCTCCAGTCGCCGCTTCTCGGGAAGCCCGACGGGATCTACGGGAGCGGGAACGTGATCACGCTCCTGTACGGCTCGCCGGAGCATGTGCGATTGCTCGTGACGCAGATCGGCGATCGAGCGCTCCGGCCCGAGATCGTCAAGAAGGTGGTGGGCACGACTACGAACGTCCGCGAGGTTTCGTTCGCCGGGTCGACCGGTCCCGCGCTCTGGATCGAGGGCGAGCCGCACGTGCTCGCGCTCCCGAACGCGCCCGAGCGGCTCGCGGCGAACACGCTCGTCTGGACGCGTGGCCACCTCACGCTGCGGCTCGAGGGGGCCGAGACGTTCGACGAGGCAGTCGAGATCGCGCAGAGCTTCCGGTGACGAAACCACGTGCTCGACGCCGCCCTGATCGCCGGCGCCGAGAGGTTTCGGCTGATGTTTACGAGGGATAAAACGCGGGGTAAGTGTGCGCTCACGTTCGCAGGCCGGGCGAGACCCTCCTCAGGGAAGCCTGCTGCAGTCCCTGCCTCCCCCCTCGCTCGGCCTGCGCGACGCAGTCATGCACCGAGCAGGGCGGCGAGTCGCGCCGCGTACCAGTCCTCCCAGCTCTCGGTCGAGCCGCTCTCGCCGTACAGGCGATCGAGCTCGACGAGCGCGTGCACGAGGTGGCTTCGCACGGGCTTCGTCCCCAGTACGTCCGGAAGCTCGGAGAGATCGAGGAGCCAGTCCGCGTACCACGACGCCCAGTCGGGATCCTCGCCGTCGGTGATGCGAAAGACCGTGTGGTGGGTCTCGGCGGCTTCGTGCAGGAGGTCGGCGACGCGCTCCTCCCGGCTGTCGCTCATGACGCAAGCCTAGGCGCGGGACCACGAGGCGACAAGGAGCACACACTCCACCCCGGGGCTGATCGAGCCCCGGGGTGGTGATGTGACTCGAGCTCAGGCGCCGGGGACGGGAATCGCC
>JBKPLV010000161.1:0-5210 GCA_046731795.1 Actinomycetota bacterium
CCCCCCCCCACCCAGATCAACACCGGATTATATTCGTCGGCAGCGTCAGATGTGTATAAGAGACAGGATCCCGCCTTTCTCGCCAGCCTCTACTCCTTCGGCGTGCTCATCGCGTTCACCGCCGCGCAGCTCGCGGTCATCAGGCTCCGCGTCCCCATGCCCGAGCTCCCGCGGCCCTACCTCGCCCGGCCGAACGTCGGGATTCGCGGACATCGGCTTCCTCTCGCTGCGCTCGTCGGCGCGCCGGCGACGTTCGCGATCTGGGTGCTCTCGATGCTCACGCACCCGGGCGCGCGGTACGCAGGCCCGGCCTGGCTCGCCGCGGGCCTCGTCGTGTTCGTCGTCGTGCGGCGACAGCGGCATGTCGGCCTGCTCGAGCAGGTCGAGCCGATCGAGAGCCTCCCGGCGGTGGCCGAGTTCGGGCGCATCCTCGTGCCGATGAAGCTCGGCGACATCGGTGAGGAGATGGTGGCCACGGCGATCGCACTCGCGAAGGAGCGCGGCGCCGAGATCGAGGCGATCACGGTCGTGCGCGTGCCCCGCAAGTTCCCGCTCGAGGGCGAGCTGCCTCCGGACGTCGCTGCCCGCGTCAACGCGTCCCTCGAGGAGGCGCGCGCACTTGGTCACGATCACGGGGTCGAGGTGCGCGGCGACGTCGTCCGCGCGCGCTCGATCGGCTACGCGATCGTCGACGAGGCAAAGCGCCGGCACGCTGACCTCATCGTCCTCGGCTCGTCGCCGCGGTGGCGTCGACAGTCGCGCTTCTTCTCTCCGACCGTCGACTTCGTGCTGCGCAAGGCGCCGTGCGAGGTACTGGTCGTCGCGTTCCCTGACGGCGTGTTCGAGGAGTACGCTGGCCCCTCGTGAACGTCGTTGTCATCGGGTGCGGCCGGGTCGGATCGTCCGTCGCGAAGGGGCTGGCGGCCGAGGGCTGGGAAGTCACCGTCGTCGACGAGAACGAGGACGCGCTGACGCGACTCGGCGCGTGGCGCGGCGGCTTCGTCGTGGGCCATGGGATGGACGTCAACGTCCTCGAGAGCGCAGGCGTCCCTGATGCCGACGCCGCAGTCGTCGCGACGAACGGGGACAACACGAACATCGTCATCGGCCAGGTCCTCAAGCAGCGCTACGAGCTCGACACCGTCGTCGTGCGCATCCTCGACCCGGCCAGGGCGAAGATCTACTCCGACCGTGGAATGACCATCGTCTGCCCGACCCAAACGGCGATCTCGGAGCTGCTCGACCGGGTGCAGGCCGCGACTCCGAAGGCGAGCGCCTGATGTACACGATCGTCGCGGGCGGCGGGAAGGTGGGCTCGAATGTGACGCGCACCCTCCTCGACCTGGGCCACGAGATCACCATGATCGAGCAGCGTCCCGATCGCTTCGCCCGGCTCGAGGAGGAGTTCGGCCCGACCGTGATCCGGGGTGACGCGACCGAGATCGCGGTCCTCGAGCGGGCCGGGATCGCCCGCCCTCCGGAGCTCATCGTCGCGGTCACGGGTGACGACGAGGACAACCTCGTCATCTCGCAGATCGCCAAGGAGGTCTACGGGGTTCCGAAGGTCGTCGCGCGCGTCAACGATCCGCGCAACCAGCAGCACTTCGACCTCCTCGGGATCCCGCAGACGCTCTGCGCGACGACGAGCATCCTCGGCCTCGTCGAGCACGAGGTGCCCGAGCACGGGCTCGTGCGGCTGCTCGAGCTCCAGGAGGAAGGGCTCATGGTCGTCGAGGTGCAGGTGGAGTCCGGCTCGCCCGCGGCGGGGAAGAAGGCCGGCGACATCACGCTCCCCGACGGCTCGCGGCTCATCTCGGTCTTCGGCGACGGGAGAACGGAGCTCGTCGAGCCCTCGACCGTGTTGAGACCGGGGGACGAGGTGCTCGCGGTCGTGCCGAGGCCGTCGGCGATGGATCTTCGCCGCGCGCTCCTCGGCGCACCAGCGCCGAAGTAGCGGCGCGCGGCCTCATCGGGCGTTAACAGGCGCTCGGCTACGGTGGCGCGATGCGGCTCGTCGCCGTCCTCGCGGGTCTCGTCTCGATCGTTGCGTTGACGACGGCGTCGGGCTCTGCGCTCGGTGACGCGAGCGCCTTCCGGTGGGTCGTGGTCACGCGTGGGCTCGTCGAACCGGTCGACGTCACCGCGCCGCGGAGCGAGCGGCAGCGGCTCTACGTGGTCGAGCAGCGAGGGACCATCCGCATCGTCGACCGCGGCAAGCTCCGGAGCGGATTCTTCCTCGACATCAGGGCGCGCACGGAGTCGGGCGGCGAGCAGGGCTTGCTCGGGCTCGCCTTCGACCCGAAGTACCGCACGAACCGCTTCGTGTATGTCGACTACACGGACCGCGACGGGAACACGCACGTCGTCCGCTACAAGACGAACGGGACGCGGGCGCTTCCTTCGTCGGCCCGCGAGCTCTTCCGCCTCGACCAGCCGTACCCGAACCACAACGGCGGTGACCTGGTCTTCGGGCCCGACGGGCTGTTGTACGTGGGAACGGGCGACGGCGGGTCCGGTGGCGATCCCGAGAATCGCGCCCAGAACGTGCAGAGCCTCTTCGGGAAGATGCTGCGCTTCGACGTCCGCAAGCCGGGCTCCGACCCGGAGATCGTCGCCCTCGGCCTGCGCAACCCGTGGCGCTACTCCTTCGACCGCGCGACCGGCGACCTCTACATCGGAGACGTCGGGCAGGGCGACTGGGAGGAGATCGACTACACGCCGCGCTCGAGCAGTGGCCTCCTCAACTACGGCTGGGACGTCCTCGAGGGGACGCACACCTTCGAGAGCAAAGAGCCAGGGCCGGGCCGGCTCGTCGCGCCGATCTACGAGTACTCGCACAGGGGAGGCGGCTGCACGGTGGTCGGCGGCTTCGTCTACCGCGGGAGCGCGCGACCGACAGAGCGCGGTCGCTACCTCTTCGGCGACTACTGCTCCGGGGTCGTCTGGAGTCTCAAGGTCTCGGGCGGCAAGGCGACCGCCGTGCGTCGGGAGCGGTTCAAGATCCCGAACCTCACATCGTTCGGCGAGGACGCCGCCGGCGAGCTGTACGCGACCTCACACGAAGGCGTGCTCTACCGGATCAACTAGCTCGCCGGCGGCTGACGCGCGGCGGCGCCTGGCCGAGTGCGGCGTACGCGAGCGCGTTCAGCGACTCCTGCAGGTCGTGAATCTCGCGCGCGACGAGCATGAAGCCCTCGTGGCGCTCGGTCGTGCGGTTGAGGCGCTCGAGCTCGCCTGCGATCCGGTCCAGCCGCTCCAGCAGTGCGTCGAGCTGGCGATCTCCGACGTCGTGCTGCTCCACGAGCCCTGATTCTACGGACGGACCAGGAGGTCGTCACGCGTGTGAACGACGACGGCGTCCCCTCCGAGGGTTGCGCGCAGCCGGTCGAGGGCACCCGCTCCCGACTCGAGCGCGGACACACGGCGCGCCGCTCCGAGCTGTGCGAGGGCGACCCGGGCGAGCGGCTCGGGCGCGTCCGTGAACACGCCGAGCCGGATGCCCTCGGCGGAGAGCGATCGCAGGGCCGCGCTCGTCGCCGCGTCGCGCCGCAGGTACGCGCCTGCGTGATCCTCGCTGAAGCGCTCGAGCAGCGTTCGCCAGTTCCCGGCGCCTGACGCATCGAGCGCGTCCGCGGCGTCACCGCGATCCGCGGACAGCTCGTCCGGGTCGATCGCGAGAACGTCACGAACGGACGCGAGCCACGCGGCCCAGAGGGGCCGCGTGTCACCGATGGCGTCGAGGTCGATCGCGAGCGCGGCTTTCACGCGAACCGTCGTGTTCGCACCGTGCGGTAGAGGACGATGCCGATGGCCGCACCGACCGCGTCGATCGCGACGTCGTGCAGCGCGCCGACGCGCCCTTCCACGAAGGTCTGATGCCACTCGTCCGAGGCGGCGTAGAGGACCGCGAGCGCGAACGCGAGGCCGCCGCGACCGGTCGCGCGCACGAGGAGCGCGCCGAGGGCCGCATATTCGGCCGCGTGCGCGAGCTTGCGCAGCACGAGGTCCCAGCCTCCGAGCCCGGTCCCGAGATCGGGGACTGATGAGAAGGCGAAGATCACGGCTGCCCAGACGAGCACGGGCAGCCAGTCCCGGACGAATGAGCCGCGCACCGTCCGATGATAGGCTCGGCCGCAATCGAGAGCACGGTGAGGGAACCCGGTGCGAATCCGGGACGGTCCCGCCGCTGTAAGGGGAGATGCTCCCCCGCCACGAAGCCACTGGCGTAAGCCGGGAAGGCGGCGAGGGAGGGAGCCCCGAGTCAGAAGACCTGCCGCGCTCCCACAACCCGATCCCCTCGAGGAAGGGAGGATTCAGGTGCTTCGCTCGCTCGTCCTTCTCGTCGCAGCGACCCTCGCTGCGCTCGCGCTCGCGGTCGCCGGTGCGTCCGGTGGCGCGACGACCACGTCGGCCTTCCCGGTCACCGTTGTCGCCTCCAACGGCAAGGTCACGGTCACGAAGCGGCCGGCCCGCATCGTCTCGCTGTCTCCGACCGCGACCGAGTCGCTGTTCGCGATCGGCGCAGGACAGCAGGTCGTCGCCGTCGACAACCAGTCCGACTACCCGAAGTCGGCTCCGAAGACCGGACTCTCCGGGTTCACGCCGAACGTCGAGGCGATCGCCGCTTACCGACCCGACCTGGTCGTGATCGCCTACGACCCGAAAGGTCTCTCCGGAGCGCTCGAGCGCCTCGGCATCACCGTCCTGCACCAGGACGGCGCAAAGAGCTTCAAGGGCGCGTACCAGCAGATCCGCCAGCTCGGGCTGGTCACGGGTCGCACTGCCGCGGCCGTGAAGCTCGTCGCCGGCATGAAGGCGAAGATCGCCCGAGTGATCCGCGACGCGCGCAAAGCGCGGCCGGGGCTGACCGTCTACCACGAGCTCGATCCGACGCTCTTCTCCGCGACGTCGAAGACGTTCGTCGGCCAGGTGTACACGGCGCTCGGGCTCAAGAACATCGCGGACGCGGTCCCGGACACCTACGGCACGGGCTACCCGCAGCTCTCCGCCGAGTACGTGGTCTCCTCGAGCCCGGACCTGATCGTGCTCGCCGACACCGTCTGCTGCGGCCAGAAGGCCTCGACCGTCGCAGCTCGACCGGGCTGGGACCGCATCAGCGCGGTCAGGACCGGCTCGATCGTTCGCGTCGACGACGCGATCGCCTCGCGCTGGGGGCCGCGGCTCGTGAACTTCTTCCGCGCCATGTCGTC
>JBKPLV010000162.1:0-5935 GCA_046731795.1 Actinomycetota bacterium
TCTTGAAGCCGTCCATCGCGATCGCGGAGAAGTGGACGAAGACGTCGTCCCCACCCTCGCGCTCGATGAAGCCGTAGCCCTTCTCGTTCGAAAACCACTTGACGGTGCCCTGCTCCACTACTTGTCCTCCTACAGCGATCGACGCCGGGCCATACGGCCCGACGCCTGTGTACACAACGGGCGGAACGCTAGCGCCTACGAACCGGCAACCGCAACCCGCGGCCGGCGATGTTGCGCTGCTGTGAGGGTGTTGCGCAGGAGCATCGCGATCGTCATCGGCCCGACGCCGCCCGGAACCGGCGTCATCAGGCCCGCGACCTCGAACACAGCCGGATCGACGTCGCCGACGAGCTTTCCGTCCGCGTTCCGGTTGACCCCCACGTCGATCACGGTCGCGCCCGGCTTCACCATGTCCGGCGTCACGAGCCCGGCCCGGCCGACGCCGGCGACCAGGATGTCCGCGCGGCGCGTGTGCTCGGCGAGGTCGACCGTTCGCGAGTGACAGATCGTGACGGTCGCGTGCTCGGCGAGGAGCAGCATCGCCATCGGCTTCCCGACGATCTCGCTGCGGCCGATGACGACGGCCTGCTTGCCCTCCGGCTCGATCCCGTGCTCGGCGAGCATCACCATCACCCCCGACGGCGTCGCCGGAACGAGGAAGGGCTCGCCGAGGTAGAGCAGCCCGGCGTTGATGACATGGAAGCCGTCGACGTCCTTGGCGGGATCGACCGCGCGGAGCACCTTCGGCTCGTCCATGTGCTCGGGCAGCGGGAGCTGGACGAGAATCCCGTCGACGCCGTCGTCGGCGTTCAGATCGGCGATGAGCTCGAGGATCTCCCGCTCCTCCGTGTTCGCCGGGAAGCGGTGGTCGCGCGACTCGATGCCCGCCTCGTGCGAGGCCTCGTGCTTCGAGCCGACGTACGTGTGCGACGCCGGGTCGTCGCCGACGAGGATGGTGGCCAGACACACGGGCCCACCGTAGGCGCGGACGTCCTCAGCGACCTCCGCTCGCACCTTGAGCGCGAGCTCCCTGCCGTCGATGCGAACAGCAGTCATCCGAGCGAACCCTACTTTCTTGCGCAGTCTCGGAATCCACGAGCGTGGATTCCGAGGCGCGAGAGTCAAGGACGCTCGGAGCGCGGCTCGTGATCTCGTGACAGTCATACCGCGGGACCCGGAGCCGTCGCCGACGGGGTATCTCGAGCGTCTCGAGCAGGTCGCTCGAGACGCTCGGACCGCAGGTTCCGCAGCTCGTTAGCGGGCGAGCCCGAACCGGAGGATCTTGTACGCCTTCAGGTTTGCAGCCTGGCTCTTCGCGAGCCTCGCCTGCGTCCGCGCCACCTGCGCCGTCGCCGCGGCGTTCGCGACCTGAGCGGTCGCCTCCGTGCCGATCTGAGCGGTCGCAGCGACGCCCGCCTGCTGCGTCGTCGCCGCCGTTCCGATCGACTGCGTCGTGGCCGCATTCGCAGCCGGGGCGAGCAGCGCGGCGCTCGTAACGGCAATCGCTATTGCTCCACGAATGCCGTGCGCCTCGACGTCGGCGTCGTCGAACAGGCCGGCGACATCCTCTCCGTGCAGGGTCAGCGCGACGTCGTCGTCTCCGGACAGGCTCAGGATCTCCTCGAGGTCCGCCGCGGACACATCGATCGCGAGCCGCCTCGTCTCCTCGTCCTCGCCGCCTAGCTCGAACCAGAGCTGCGCCTTCTCGTCCTCCGCGAGCGCCGCCTCGAGCACGCTGCGCGCAACGATCGTGGTCAGACCCTCGTCGTCGATCCGATTGTCCGTGAACGTCGCGGTTGTCGTGAGCTGGTACATCGTCTGCTCCTTGCGTCCCCTCTCGTCGCGGCGTCGGTGCCGCTCTCTTCACCAGACGGCTTGTGCCGATCCGATCTTCCCGCCTGGTTGCGGCAAATGCAACGAGTGGCCGCGCGGGAAGGTTGCCCGTGGGCCGAGCGGGGCATTAGAACCGTATGTTCAAGCGACGCTACGCATTTCTGGGCTGGCTGACCTGGATCGTGGGCCGCCGCTGGGTCCGCCACCGCCTACACCTGTCTCGCTGACGAGACGCGGACTCGCTCCACCGCGTCGATAGGCTCGTGCGTTCATCCGCACGAGAGGAGGACGCGTGGAGCAACGCACGGAAGCGCGCACCGGGATCCCGCTCGAGGAGCTCGCTGCGCGTCGCGAACGGCTGCTCGAGCATGTGCGGCGCCGCGGCCTCTCCGGCTTCGTCCTCTTCGGCGCGGACTACATCCAGTACTTCAGCGGATTCTGGTTTCTCTCGAACGAGCGCCCCATCGTGTACGCGGAGAGCGTCGGCGGCGAGTCGGCGGTGTTCGTGCCGGAGTTCGAGGTCGAGCGCACGCGCGCGGAGGGTTCGGTCGCACGCATCGAGTCCTATCCGGAGTACCCGGGGCGGGAGCACCCCATGCTCCTCCTCGCGCCCGTGCTGGCCGAACTCGCAATCGAAGGTGCGATCGGCGCGGACGAGGACGGATACCCGGGAATCCTCGGGTACAAGGGCCCGGCGCTGAGCGCCGTCACCGGCGCGACGATCACGCCGCTCGCAGACGCGATCGAGGCGATGATGGCACGCAAGAGCGAGAACGAGGTCGCGCTCATCCGCGAGAGCGGACGCTGGTGCGCACACGCTCACCGTCTCCTCCAGGAGTACTCACGCCCGGGCGCGACCGAGGCCGAGGCCAGCCTGCGCGCCGGACACGAGGCGACGCTCGCCATGCTCGAGGAGCTCGGCGATGCGTACGGCGGCGGGCTCTCGTCGTCGTCGGGCGTGTCCGCCGGCTACCGCGGGCAGATCGGGCTGCGCAGCTCGTGGGCGCACGCGGTGGCGCACAACATCCGCTTTCACGAGGGCGACGTGCTCGTCACCGAGACGAGTGCGCCGATCTGGGGCTACAACGCCGAGCTCGAGCGGGCGCTCGTCGTCGGAGCCCCCACGGACGAGATGCGGCGCCTGTTCGACCACACCGTCGCGGCCCAGGACGTGGCGTTCGAGGCCATCCGGCCGGGTGCGACCTGCTCCGACGTCGACGGTGCCGTCCTGCGCTACTTCGAGGAGCACGACCTCCTGCGCTACTGGCGTCAGCACACGGGCCACGGGATCGGTTTGCGCAACCACGAGGCGCCGTTTCTCGACGTCGGTGACGAGACGACGCTCGAGCCGGGCATGGTCTTCACGGTGGAGCCCGGGCTCTACGACGCTGCGATCGGCGGCTTCCGCCACTCCGACACCGTCCTCGTCACCGAGGACGGCATGGAGATCCTCACCGACTACCCGCGCGACCTCGAGAGCCTGACCATTCCCGCCTAACTGCGAGGAGCCGGCAGCGCGAGCCGGTCGAGGGCGCGCTGGGCCTCGGCCCGCGAAGAGCGCGTCGGCCTCGACCCGAAGTACACGCGGACGATCACGGAGTACGCACCGCGCGGACCAGCGCCGCTCAGCGTGTACTCGCCGCCCGCAACGTAGGTTCCATCGCAGCACGGGAAGCGTCGCGACCGGGACAGACGCAGATCGACCTGTCGCTGCGTCCGCCCGGACTCGTAGATGACGACAGAGACGAGGATTCCACGCGGCGGTAGGTGGGAGAGCGTGCGCGTGGGAGGATCCGCGCTCGTCCCGTCGCTGAAGCGAACGCCCTTGGCGATCCACGCGGTCGACTCCTTCGGGTTCGTGACGCCCGGCACTGGACCGTACGACGACGCGATCGACCCGCTGTGCCCCGTTCGCCAGCCTGCAAGCGGACGGAACCGAACCGGCTGTGCCCACGGCGCGAGGGCCGCGGCTGCCAGCAACTCGAGCATGGCTCCCGACGGTAGCGCCACCCGGACTGGGGATGCGCGCTCGCGTGCTCGAGGCAACCATTGACCGACAGTGACGGAGAGCTACGAGATCTGGCTCGGCCCCAACCGCGTCTCGGTCCGGGAGGCGGGGTCGGCGCTGCTCGCGCTCCTCGAGTACCTGCGAGAGCAGGGCGTCGGGGACGACGACATCGTGAGGCTCCGGAGCGACGAGGTCTCGTGGCGGGGCGCCGTCTACCGAGCTCGCGTCAGCGAGCCTGCAGCGGTTCGCCGCTAGCCGAGAAGCCGCATTCGACGACCCGCAGGACTGTCGTCGATCCATTCACCGATCGGCGAAGGCCTTCCGGCGCGACACGCGTCGATCGCGTCCTGCCACGCGCGCTCGTAGGCGACGCGCGGCACGCGATTCCAGCTGATCTCGACACCGTCGACCGTCACGAGCCCCGGGCTCTCATGGCGAAGCTTGCGGGCGCGGTGGATGCGACCGAGCTCGTCGGCGTCGCACTCGGCGAGGTAGACGAGCGCGCCCTCCGCGTGCACCCATGCCCACCAGCCCTCGACGAGCGCGCTCCACTCGTCGTCCGCATGGAGCGGAAACTCCGTGCTGTCCCAGCGCCGCAGGATCTGGTCGGCGTGGTCGTGCCACGGAAACGCGAGCAGCACCTCGCCGTCGGAGCTGACCAGATGCGCCTGCCAGTTCGTCGGGCTGAACTCGTCGAACGCGACGACGACGTCCTCGTGTGCCTGCGCCCAGTCGACCGGGAGGTCGACGTGGCGGCTGCCCAGCGCACGCGGCAGCTCCAGCACTCGGAGCGAGCGATCAGTTCCCTGCGTGACCTGCACGGCGGCTCCTTCGATCGCGATCGATGCAGCTGACCGTATGCTCGTCGTCGGGGCGGCACAGCCCGCCAACGGGTGACTTCGCATCGCTCGTCCAGGTCGTACGGTGAGAGGCGCTGCTCAGGGACCGGTGACGGAGATGGTGCACTTGCACGCGCGCCTCGATCACGACAGACTGGCTCTCCCATGTGTTGCTTCGTCGGTGGCCTTGCAATCCTCGGTCCGAGGTTCGTCCTCGCGTTCTGGTGGATCTTCGGGAACAAGGTCGACGCTGCTTTCGACTCGGCGATCTGGCCGCTCCTGGGCCTGATCTTCCTGCCGTGGACGACGCTCGCGTACGTCATCGCGTGGCAACCCGGAGGGCTGAACGGCAACTGGGATGCGCTGCTGATCGTGATCGGCGTCGCCGCGGACATCCTGACGTACATGCACCGCTTTGCAGCGAAGTCGGTTCAAGCTCGCTACTAACCCCGGACAGGTCTCAAGGCGCCGAGCGGACTCGAACCGCTGGTCTCCGAGAAGCCCGAGCCTGACCGACAAGCCCTCGAACATCCGGCGGCTGCGTTCCCGAACTGAACCCGTTGCTCGCTCGCGTCCTCGAGCGAGTGAAGCAGAACGATCGGGAGCGGCTGCGATGAGATCCGCGATCCTGCCAGCCCGCGCAACTGCTGCAAGACTCGACGGCGATGACGCGACGTCACCTGCAATTAATCGTCGTTGTGGTCTTCCTGTTCTCTCTGCCCTCGATCGCCGTAGTGCGAGTACGTCGGGCTCCGGTGCAGCCGAACTCCTCGCGGTCTGCTTGGTGGCGACGCTCGCAGGTGGACTGCTAGTAGCGCGTCGGCTCTAGACAGCACGAACGAAGACCGGCGGGCGCGATGAGCGGTCTCGAGCTGCTTCGCCGGCGTGCCTCGGAGTACGAGCTCCTCGCGGAGTGGCACGCGGAGCGCGCGGGGGGCGATCCCCGGTACGGGGATGCCGCCGACGCGCTCGTGGCAGTCGCGATCGTGCTGCGTGAGATCGCCGATGCATTTGACGCCGAACTGGAGACGTCGTGGAAGTTTCGTGAAAATCGAGTGTTATCCCGCAGGCTGGCAGCCGGAGGGGCGAGACCGCAGCCGAAGCATTGGTCTCACCCGATCCCCGGCTACCTCACTTCCTCTGTTAGCTGTCGGGCGCGTTCGAGACGCTGCTCGAAGCATCCGAGAAGAGGCCGCGAAGCACGTTCCTCAGGAAGAACAGCGCGATGATGATGGCGATCGCGAGGAAGCCGAGC
>JBKPLV010000163.1:0-2325 GCA_046731795.1 Actinomycetota bacterium
GTCCGGCGGGAGCACCTCGATCCCCATCTCGCGGCAGGCATTGACGTAGAACGGGACGCGGTCCTTCGTGTTCATCACGGAGGAGATGAGCGCCGCCATGTACTCCTTCGGATGGTTCGCCTTGAGCCACGCCGTGCGGTATGCAATGAGCGCGTAGCACGCTGCGTGCGCCTTGTTGAAGGAGTAGTCCTGGGAGGACTCCATGTCCTTCCACAGCTGCAGCGCCACCGCAGGCGCGACGTCGTTCTCGGCGCAGCCCTCGAGTAACTTGTCCTTGAGGGAAGCCATCAGCGAGTGGATCTTCTTGCCGATCGCCTTGCGCAGGGTCTCGGCCTCGGCGGGTGAGAAGCCCGCGAGCTCCTTCGCGATCCGCATGTACTGCTCCTGGTAGATGCAGATCGCGTACGTCTGGCCGGTGATGGCCTCGAGCCTCCGGTCGGCGAAGGACACCTGGTCGCGTCCGTTCTTCCGGGCCGCGTACGTGGGGATGTAGGCCATCGGGCCCGGGCGATAGAGCGCGACGAGCGCGATCAAGTCCTCGAACTCGGTCGGCTTCACCTGCCGCAGCGCGTCACGCATGCCCGAGGACTCGAACTGGAACACGCCCGTGGAATCACCCCGCGCGAGCATCTCGTAGGTCTTCACGTCGTCGAGTGGGAGCGAGCCGATGTCGACACCGCCGACGAGGTCGACCGCCTTGTCGATGACGTCGAGGTTCCGCAGGCCGAGGAAGTCCATCTTCAGGAGCCCGAGGTCGACGACGTCCCACATCCCGAGCTGCGTCACGACCTCCGAGTCGGCGCCCTTCTGCTGCAGCGGGACGACCTCGATCAGCGGCTGCGCTCCGATCACGACGCCGGCCGCGTGGATCGAGTCGGCGCGCGTGAGACCTTCGAGTGGCTGCGCGAGGTCGACGATCTCCTTTGCGACCGGATCCGAGTCCACCGCCTGGCGCAGCTCGGCGCCGGGCTTGAGCGCCGCCTCGAGCGTCTGCCCAGGCCCTTCCGGGACGAGCTTCGCGATGCGGTCGACGACGCCGTAGGGGATGTCGAGCACACGGCCCGCGTCGCGGATCGCCGCGCGTGCAGCCATCGTCGAGAAGGTGATGATCTGGGCGACGCGGTCGCGTCCGTACTTCTCGGCGACGTAGTTGATGACACGGTCGCGGCCGGCGACCGAGAAGTCGATGTCCATGTCCGGCAGGTCCTTGCGGGCCGGATTGAGGAAGCGCTCAAAAAGGAGCCCGTAGCGCATCGGGTCGACGTCCGTGATCTCGAGGCAATACGCGGCGAGCGAGCCGGCCGCCGAGCCACGGCCCGGCCCGACGCTGACGCCGTTCTGCTTCGCGAAGTGGATGAAGTCCCAGACGATGAGGAAGTAGTCGGCGAACCCCATCTCCTTGATCGTCTTCAGCTCGAAGCGGAGCCGATCGGTCAGCTCGGGCGTCGTGCGCCCGTAGCGCTTCACGAGGCCCTGCTCGCACAGCTGGACGAGGTAGTCGAACGAGTCGCGCCCGTCCGGGACGGGGTACGTGGGCAGCAGGATCCGGCCGAGCTCGAGCTCGACGTTGCAGCGCTCCGCGATCTCGAGCGTCCGCGCCATCGCGTGCTCCAGGCCCGGGAAGTCGCCCGCCATCTCCTCCGGCGTCTTGAAGAAGAACTCGTTGGTGTCGAACTTCCAGTGGCTCGGGTTCTTGAGCGTGTCGCCCGACTGGATGCAGAGGAGCGCCTCGTGCGCGACCGCGTCCTCGGCATCGAGGTAGTGGACGTCCCCGGTCGCGACGAGCGGCAGCCCGGACTTCTCCGCGAGCGCGATCAGCCCGGGGTTGACCTGCTGCTGCTCGGCGAGCCCGGCGTTCTGGATCTCGACGTACGTCGAGTCGCGTCCGAAGATCTGGACGAGCCGGTCGAGGTCGGCGTGCGCATCCTGCGAGCGGCCCTCGACGAGCGCCCGCGACACCCGTCCCGAGAGGCAGCCGGAGAGGGCCACGATCCCCTTCGCGTGCCGCTCGAGCAGCTCCCAGTCGACGCGCGGCTTGTAGTAGTAGCCCTCGAGATAGCCCAGTGAGGAGAGCTTGATGAGGTTCGCGTAGCCCTCGTTCGACTCGGCGAGGAGCGTCAGGTGCGCATAGCCCTTCGTCTGCGCCTTGCGGTCGTCCGCGACGTACACCTCGCAGCCGATCACCGGCTTGACCCCACTCGACCGTGCCTCGCGGAAGAGCTGCACCGCGCCGGCGAGCGAGCCGTGATCGGTGAGCGAGACCGCCGGCATCTCGAGCCGCGCGGCCTTTTCGACGAGCGCCGGGATCCGGCACGCCCCGTCCAG
>JBKPLV010000164.1:0-1920 GCA_046731795.1 Actinomycetota bacterium
GCTCGCTTCCTCCCCCATTCCGGGCTTCCGCTCCCCTATTCGGGGCGAACACGAACGAATGCATCGAGCGCGCGCTCGAGGTGGTCCCGCTCGAGCGCAGCGGACATCTGCACGCGCACGCGCGCCGTGCCCTCCGGCACGACCGGGAACCCGAAGCCGGTGACGAAGACCCCTTCGTCGAGGAGCCGCGCAGAGAGCGCCATCGCATCGGCCGTCTCGCCGATGATGATCGGGATGATCGCGGCCTCGCCGTCCAGCGGCCGATAGCCGGCCTCGGCGAGCATTTCGCGAAACGTGCGCGTGTTCTCACGGAGTCGCGTCAGGAGCTCGGGCTGCTCCAGCATCAGCTCGACCGCGCGGAGAGCGCTGCAGGCAACCGTCGGCGGGAGCGCGTTGGAGAAGAGCTGCGGCCGCGAGCGCTGCGCGAGGACGTCGCAGACCTCCTCCGACGCCGCGACGTAGCCGCCGGCCGCGCCGCCGAGCGCCTTGCCCAGCGTCCCTGTGATGACGTCGACCTCGCCCAGGAGCCCGAAGTGCTCGACCGTTCCGCGGCCTGTCTCGCCGAGGACTCCGACCCCGTGTGAGTCGTCCACCACGACGACCGCGCCGAACTCGCGCGCGAGCTCGACGATCTCGGGGAGCTTCGCGAGGTCGCCCTCCATCGAGAACACGCCGTCCGTGACGATGAGCTTCCGGGCCTCGCGCGGTGTAGCGGCGAGCCCGTCGCGGAGCGCGCTCATGTCGGAGTGCGGATAGATGACCTTGCTCGCCGGGCGAGAGAGGCGGATGGCGTCGATGAGGCTCGCGTGGTTGAGCGCGTCGGTCAGGACCACCGTGCTCTCGTCCGTGAGGCTCGGGATGCAGGCCTCGTTCGCGTTCCAGCACGAGACGTAGGTGAGAGCGGCTTCGGTCCCGGAGAGGTCTGCGAGGGCGCGCTCCAGCGCAAGGTGCGGCTCGAACGTGCCGCAGATGAAGCGCACGGAGGCCGTTCCGGCCCCGTAGCGCTCGAGCCCCTCGATCCCGGCCTGCACGACCTCGGGGTGGCCGGCGAGACCGAGGTAGTTGTTCGAGGAGAGCACGATCACCTCTCCGTGCCCCTCCATCTGCACGACCGGTCCCTGAGGCGACTGGAGCGTGAGGAAGCGCTTGTAGGTCCGGGCATCGCGAAGCGCGTCGAGCTCAGCGCCGAGTTGCTGGTCGAGAGTTGTCATGCCGCTCCGTTCGGTCGCAGGACGATCTTGCAGGCTTCACCCGACTCGAGCAGCGCGAAGGCCTCCTCGTGGCGCTCGAGCGGAAGCTCGGCCGTGATGAGCGGACGGAGGTCGACGACGCCGTGTTCGAGGAGCCAGCGCGTCGTGTACCAGGTCTCCCAGATCTCGCGGCCGTTCACCGCCGTCACGGTCAGGTTCTTGAAGATGAGCGACTCGGCGATGTCGATCGTCGCCGGGCGCGCTGGGATGCCGAAAAGGACGACGTTGCCCCCGTGCCGCACCACCTGGAAGGCGTCCTGGATCGCCCGCAGCGCGCCGGACATCTCGAAAGCGACGCCGACGCCGACGCCCTCGTTCTGCTCCACGAACCACGCGGGCACGTCCTCGACCTCGTCGACGTTCACGACCGCGTCCGCGCCGAGCGTGCGGGCGAGCTCCATCCGGAAAGGCACATGGTCGGAAGCAAGGAGACGGCCGCTGCCGAAGGCCTTCGCGATTGCGATCGTGAACAAGCCGACGGGACCGCAGCCGAGCACGGCGACGGCGCGCCCCGCGAGGTCCTGGGTGGACGTGGCGAACACCGCGTTCCCGAACGGCTCCTGCAGGCAGGCGATCTCGGGCGGGAGCTTCGCGCGGTCGTTCCGCCACACGACCGACGCGGGAATCGTGGCGTAGTCGGCGAAACCGCCGTCGCGGTCGACGCCGAGAA